>JAGQQQ010000709.1 GCA_020426125.1 Planctomycetaceae bacterium | reverse complement strand
ATGGATGCCCGTGATCGTGGTCGGCTGCTGAATCGATTGGCCGACCTGATCGAAGAGAATGCCGAGGAACTCCCCGCTCTCGATACGCTCGACAACGGCAAGCCGATTCGTGATGCACGGGCGGCGGACATCCCGCTCGTGATTGACTGCCTGCGATACTACGCTGGCTGGTCCGATAAAATTCACGGCGACACCATCCCCATTCGCGGGGATTATTTCTGTTACACGCGACGCGAGCCGCTGGGGGTGTGTGGTCAGATCATTCCCTGGAATTTCCCGGCTCTGATGGTCGCCTGGAAATGGGGGCCGGCTCTGGCGGCGGGCTGTACGATTGTGATGAAGCCAGCCGAGCAGACTCCCTTGTCCTGCCTGCGAATGGCGGACCTCGCGATCGAAGCCGGCTTTCCCCCAGGTGTGATTAACATTGTCCCAGGATTTGGCGACACGGGGGCGGCCATCGTCAAGCATCCCGACGTTGACAAGGTCGCCTTCACTGGATCCACCGAGACTGCTCAGTTGATCATGCGGGACGCGGCGCAGACATTGAAACGGCTCACGTTCGAACTGGGCGGGAAAAGCCCGAACATCGTCTTCGCCGACTGCGACATGGAAGCGGCCATCGAAGGGGCGGAGTTTGGGCTGTTCTTTAATCAGGGCCAGTGCTGTTGTGCGGGAAGCCGGTTGTTCGTTCAGGAATCGATCCACGAGGAATTCGTCAATCGACTCGTTGACCGAGCCTCCTCACGACATCTTGGCGACCCCTTCCAGTCAGCCACGACACAAGGGCCGCAGGTCGACCAGGATCAGTTCAATAAAATCATGGACTACATTCAGCGTGGGAAGGATCAGGGAGCAACGTGCCTGACCGGCGGGGACCGCTGGGGAGATAAGGGATACTTCGTCCAGCCCACGGTGTTCGATCATGTCTCCGATGACATGGACATCGCGACCGATGAAATCTTCGGCCCGGTGATGAGCATTCTGCCATTCCGGGACATCGACGAAGTGATCGAACGGTCGAATAAAACTTTCTACGGCCTCGCCGCCGCGGTGTGGACACGCGACGTGTCGAAGGCTCATCGTGTCGCCGCCAGTGTGCGTGCGGGCACTGTCTGGATCAACTGCTACGACGTCTTCGACGCGGCGGCTCCGTTCGGTGGATTCAAAATGTCCGGCATCGGTCGCGAACTCGGCGAAGCAGCCCTGGCAAACTATACGGAATTGAAGACGGTGACGATGAATCTAGGGTAATGATTCGGGGAACCTCAAGCCAATGAGACTTTCCCGCTCCTATCGAGACTTGTTCCATTTCCCCCGTTACAAATCAAAAGGATCACCATGCGAATCCCATTCTATTTTCTGGCGACCCTGTGCCTCGTCCCCGCTTTGATGTTTGGCGAGGATACCAGCACTCCTAAGTTTTTGAATACTGGTGAAGACTTCGCCATTCAGTTTGCGGTGGCGACGCCGTTTCAGAAGACCGTGCGACGACCGATGGACCGGAACTCAGACTCGCCACGCAACGAGTTCAGACGACCCGGGACAATCACCTATTCGGTCGACATCTTTAAGGTCGTCGGCCTCCCCGGCGGATCCTGGGTTCTCCTCGAACATCCGAAGTCGATTGAAGATGCCCCTCATTGGAATGCCAAGCGGTTGGCGATGGCCACTCTGACGCCGCAGGCGATCATTGCGATGGAATCGACGGAAGACGGCCGCAAACGACTCGAGAAGCTCCGCGAACAGGCGGCAGTCGAAATCGAAACCAGCCGCACTTGGGTGAACATGCAACACATGTTGACCATCAAAAAACCCCCCATTCAGCAAACCGATTTCGACCCGAAGACCCTGACGACGCCCGGGGAATAACGGGGCAGTCCCGTCGTCCGGCACAGCGTGAGATTTACTGTTCGGGGCAAACGATGACACAGGCGTCACTGTCGACAAGAAGCCTTTCTCTCCGGCCCTCCGCGCCTCTGTGAACTCGCGTTTCTATCTCAATCGGCCAAACGACTTCTTGGATACGGAGTCATCAAGGGGGAACGCAGAGTTCGCAGAAAAAAATCGACACACCGAGTGCCACTTCTATGAAAGTCTGCTGCGCGACCGCCAGTGCGAGTGACGATCGACGTTGTTTTGTCGCTGGGGAGCCCATCCGAGATTCGGTTGGGTGCCGCAGGCAGAAGCAGCCATTCTCTCAGTGATTGGAATTCTGGCGAGTATTCAATTCAAGCCGGACCCCGAGGGTGAGGATTCTTGCCGCCACGCGACCCGGCCATTTTGGGGCAGGCCACCCTGCGCGGTGGCACTCATCCCCGCCGAACCGTCTCAGATTGAACTGGTGATGTCGTTCAGCATGCCGATATACCAGAGTGCGATTCGGAAAATGAAGAAGACGATGACGGCTCCAACGGCGCAGCGAATTGTCCATCCGGCAACGGAGGCCAGCGTTACCATGCTCCGTCGCGCGTCGTCCTCGAACTGCGGACTGAGTCGGTCGAGGGCCTCGGGAACGGTTCCCGATGTCTCAGCGACGTGGACCATTTGCAGAAAGTCTTCGGGGAAAAGGGTCGTGTTTTCCATCGCTTCCGTAAGCGTTTCGCCGGACGAGACGTCGTCGATCATGGGCTGAGTCGCCGCGATGAAGGCCCCGTTCGATGTGGCCCGCAGGCTGGCTTCGATGCTGTCATCAATCGGCATCCCGGCCTGCTGTGTCAGATGGAACGCCCACGAGAACCGGGCAATCGCGAACGCTTGCAGGCAGTTCCCCACGACGGGAACTCCCATCAGGATCTTGTGCATCGTCTTCAACCCAGCAAGCGAGGCCCCGATGGTCTTGTACGCGACCAGCACACCCACAACGCCGATTGCCCAAGTTCCGAGCCAGACCATCGCCCCTTGGGGCCCTAAAAGTCCCCAGCCGAGCGGGTCGAGTGCCGCTCCAGTCGTTTCGGCGATCCAGCCCATGAGTGTGATCAGACCAGCGATGATGAAAACCGCCGCGATCAACTGGACCACCGGGAAGGTCATCCGGCTGATGAAGTCGCGGCGCAAGCGGATATTGTTCTCATAGTGAGTTCCCATCGCCTTGAGGACTTCGGGGAGCGAGCCAGTCAGTTCGCCGACCTGAACCATGTCGATAAACAGGTCGGGGAAGAAGTGGTCATGGGCCTCCAGCGCGGACGTAACATCTCGCCCGGATTTCAATTCGGTGGTGACGTCTTTGAGCACCCCGGCCATCCGTCCCGATTGCTTCTTGGTGGCGAGCTGGAATGCCTTGATGATGTCGACGCCGGAGAAGAGGGCGACTCCCAGATTTCGCGAGAGTTGAGCGAGTTCACGCTGCGTGGCGCGAGATGCGAATGCCATGAAACTGACTCCCACTCAATTCCCCGGGGCGCGGCCGTTGCAAAGGGCGTCCGCTGTTCTATGATATTTCTCGATGTTGAAATGGTCGAGATTCGACCACCCGCCACCACCGTCCCGCCCCCTCATTCTAAGAAAGGGCACTTCCGTGAGCGACCAACTGGAAACTCTCGTTGCCAATGCCCGCAAGGCGCTCGATGAACAGACTGTCCGTATTGTCCGGGCTCACTTTGATCCGGAAGGGGGGGCTCCGTTCTGGCTGGAGCAGGCGAAGTCGTATGATTTCAATCCGCTGACGGACGTCCATAGCTTCGATGACCTGAAAAAGTTTCCGCTCTTCGAAGACGAGTGGCTCCGAGGGGGGCCCGTCACCAAGTTCCTTCCGAAGAGCTTGCATGACAAAGCCAAATACGTGTTTGAAACGGGCGGCACAACGGGGATTCCCAAATCTCGGTGCGTGGTGAATGACCACTGGATCGACTACGAAGAGTTCTCCAAGACTCTTCCTGACGAGAGCTTTCCTCGTGGGTCCAACTGGCTGATGCTTGGCCCGTCTGGTCCCCGTCGATTGCGGTTGGCGGTGGAACATCTGTGCCAGCACCGCGGAGGAATTTGTTTCTGCGTCGACCTCGACCCCCGCTGGGTGGTCAAACTTCTGAAGAAGGGGGACGTCGAAGGTGCCAAAGCGTACGCGGAACATGTGATCGATCAGGCTTACACGGTCTTGACAGCGGGACATGATGTCAAATGCATGTTTTCGACGCCAAAACTGTTGGAAGCCTTGGCCATGAGACTGCTTGATGAAGGGACGAGCATCGCTGAGATCGGAATTCAAGGAATCTTCGCTGGGGGAACGGAGTTCACTCCGCAGTGGTACCGTTTCTGTAAGGAAGAGCTTCTCGGCCCCGACGTCTACATCACCCCCACCTACGGCAACACCCTAATGGGCCTCGCCTGCGGGAAGCCGTTTGACCCGGCGGACAATTACAAGATCACCTACCACGCTCCTCAGCCTCGCGCGGCGATCGAGGTTGTCAGCTTCGATGACTACAACGAGGTTGTCGGATACGGCGAAACCGGTCGTGTGAAACTCTACACCTTGACCGATGAACTCTTCGTCCCCGGCTTCATGGAACGGGACGAAGGGGAACGGGAAAAGCCGCACGAGAAATACCCTTGGGACGGGATCAGCGGCACGCGCCCGTTCCATGAATTCGCGAAGACGACGACAGTGGGTGTCTATTAGAGAAGCCTGCTCTACCACTTGTCCGCGACGAGCGTCTTCCAGAGCAACGAAAACGCCAAACCACGAGACAGAACGCCAACATTGCTCTGCGATTTGTTTTCGTCGCCCGTGTTTCCGGATTGACGGTCCGGTAGCTGCAAGGCAAGTCATTCATTTCAGAATCAGGAATGATTCCCGATGGCAGGACCGTCCGATTCGATCGGAGAAGTCCTGGCCGTCCCGTCGACTGCCAGTACGTTGATCTGATTTCGACCTCGAAATCCGTCTGGCCTATAATGGGGAGCGAATCGAAACTTCTCGAAAGACGAGCAAACCCCATGGTCCACGAAGACAGCAATTCTCCGTCTCTCAGTAAGTTGGATGACGCTCTGCGTCAACTCCAGGCCGGGGGGATGGTCATTGTCCTTGATGCCCAGGAACGGGAAAACGAGGGAGATCTGATCTGCGCAGCGGAGCACATCACGCCTGAGATCGTGGATTTCATGGTCCGTCGCGGCGCGGGGATGTTGTGTGTTCCGGTCACGGGGATCACCGCGGAGCAGTTGCGGCTTGATCCCCTTGTGGACAGTGAACACAACACTTCGCCTCACGGTACACCGTTTCTTGGACTGGTCGACCACAAGAACGCGGGGACGGGGGTCAGCGCGAAAAACCGGGCGTTGACTGTTCGTGCCCTGGCTGATCCCCAGAGTCTGCCAGCGGACTTTGTACGCCCCGGCCATATCGCTCCTCTGATCGCCCGGGAGGGGGGAGTCCTCCGCCGGGCCGGGCATACGGAAGCGACCATCGATTTGATGAAGATGGCTGGACTCCGGCCGGTCGGTTGCCTGATTGAGATTTGCAGCCAAAAAACCGACGGAATGGCGGACGCTGACGAACTCCAGGAACTGGCTGAGGAGCACGGGCTTCCCATCATCAGTATTTCGCAAATCATTCAGCACCGTCGGGTCCGTGAAGATCTCATTCACCGGGAAGTGGAAGTTGACATCCCCACCCTGGATTATGGCACACCCCGATTCATCTCATACAAAGTCGAGCACGAGGATCAGGAGCCTTTGGCGATCGTCTGGGGGGACCTTTCCCAAATTAAGGCCCCGCTCGTGAGGATGCATTCGTCGTGTTTTACTGGGGACATTCTTGGATCACTCCGCTGCGATTGCGGTGACCAATTGCACATGGCCATTCGGATGATCATGCGGGAAGGGTGCGGAGCCGTGGTCTATCTCCCTCAGGAAGGTCGGGGGATCGGCCTTTCCGCGAAATTGAAAGCCTACCAGTTACAGGACCAAGGGCTGGATACCGTCGAGGCCAACCACCGGCTCGGATTTAAGGCAGATCTTCGTGACTACATGGTCGGCCTGCAAATCCTCAAGGACCTGGGTCTCCGGGAAATCCGGATTCTCACCAACAACCCGAAGAAAACGGAGGCCTTTGAAGAGTGGGTGGACCTGAAGGTGACCGAACAGGTTCCGATTGTGGCCCCTCCCCACGAAAAGCGGACCCGCTACATGGAAACCAAGCGCGAGAAGATGGGCCACCTTCTTCCCCCAGCGGACGAATCATAGCGTCTTTTCGATGCGGAATCTGAGAATGCTTCTCGAAGCGCTCTGATGTTGCTCGTTCAGATTTGTTCACTCCGAACTTCTGAATCAATGTTTGCATGTTGGGATGTCGAACCGGAACTGCCGCTTTGACGCAGGTCATCCCAAGACGGGACGGGGAAATCCAAACGGTTTTCGCTTCGAAACGCCCTTATTGGGTTTGGCCATCAATCCTCAGAGTCGTCGCGTCGATCGTTCTCCAAAAGCACGCCGTGCAGATTTACGAACCTCCCTGAAGTCGTTTGGCTTTTTCTTGAACTGCCACGGGGACATGGCTGATCAGCTTGTCGATCACATTTTCGGGAGTAATCCCCTCGGTATCAGCCTGGAACGTCGTCAAAATGCGGTGACGCAAGACGGGGTGGGCCACCGAGCGGACATCGTCGGTGGTGACGTGAAACCGGCCTTCAAGGATGGCGCGGGCTTTGGCTCCCAGAATCAGATATTGCCCCGCGCGGGGTCCGGCCCCCCACGAGAGATACTTTTTGATAAACCCAGGTGCGTCGTCTTCGGTTGGACGGGTGGCGCGAGCCAGGTCACGGGCATACACAAAGACATGCTCCCCCACGGGAACCTTCCGTACGACCTCCTGCAAAGCGAGAATCTGCTCTCCGGTCAGTGCGGGTTTCAGTTCAGGCACGTTGCTTCCGGTCGTCGCTTTGAGGATTCTCAACTCCTCAGCGGCACTCGGATACTTCACAACGATATTGAACATGAAGCGGTCCAACTGCGCCTCCGGAAGCGGATAGGTTCCTTCCTGTTCGATCGGGTT
>JAGQQQ010000708.1 GCA_020426125.1 Planctomycetaceae bacterium | reverse complement strand
GATAGCCAAGCATTGGGCGATCACAAAAAGAAGAAACAGGACGGAGGTTCCACCGTTCCCCGCACCCATCATCTGGAATCGAAAAACCTGCGAGCGGGCCTGCGACAAACCCCATCCGCTCGGAATCGCCGTCGATCCAAAGAGAAGGATCCAACCGGCGAATTGAGACACTCGCGATCCTTTCACTTTGGCTTGGTCCGTGAACTGGCTTTCGCGGACCGGTTCTGCCAGCGCGTTCACTAGAGCGACAAGGCCGAACGCCATGAATGAGGCCATGGCGATTTCATGGGACTTCGGGGGGACGGCGATCAGCGACAGAAACGCCTGAAACACCAACCAGTCTTCGAGTTTTCGCTGGAACGTGGGACCTTGGTCAACACGGTAGAGCCTAAGCCCCAGCAGCCCGGTCGCCGTCAGGTGCAAGGCCGCGCCCCAAAACGAACTCAGCCAGATGTGATCGGGGAAAAACAGGACGATCGACTTTGCGATGAGGAACAGAGAGAAAAACCTCCAACTGGTCAGCCAGACTCGATCCGATCGGGACAAAGGGACCGAAGGAAACCCCAGACGGTGACAGGGAAACAACCCGGCCACGAAAAAGGTCGCGATGGTCATTATCGCGAGTGGCAAGTTTTCGTACTGTTCCCAGAGCATTTGGGCGGCCGGATGTTGACGAATCGATGATGCCAACAGCCGAGCCAATTCGGGAATCACCGTTGTCGTTTTTCCAGGGATGCCATGGGGAGCGGAACGAACGATCGAGGCGATCGCGGCAATTGCCGCCAATCCAGCGAGAAAGGAAATCCACCCCAGCAACTGACCCTGCAGAACCTTGAGGCCAGTGAGCCGTTTCCCTTCGGCTTGTGAATGAAGGATCCTTCCAGCCAACGCAATCGCAACAATCGCCAGGCTCAGGGAATGAGTGACGAGATCGGCGGATGCCAGTGCCGCGACCATTCCTCCCAGACAGGCGAGCGACCAGCCACTGCGATCCTTCCGAGGATCGTCGAAAGCCAGCGAACTGGCGGCAACCAGTGCGCAAAGCAGGATGGCGATCACCGATTTGGTGTCGAATAGGAACAGGCAAGAGTCGAGGAAGGCTGGGAAACCTCCGGAGGGGAGTTTCCAGCCAATCGCCAAGGTCGGCAACCGTGAGGATTGAGAGTCCGACACCATTCCGTCGAATAGCAACACGATCCCAGCCAGGAACTCGACTCCGATGGCCGCCAGCGCCCAGCGACGCCTTGGGAGGACAGTTTGGAAAACCGTGGCCGAAACCGCTAATGCCACCCAAGGCAGTAGCAGCAAGATCATCGCCAAGAGACGGTGAGAGTCCAGAATGGTAGTCCGTGTCTATCAAGTCCCGCTGGAATCGACCGTTGAGGATCGTAAAACGCCTTGATTCCGTTTTCGTGGACTTCGTGAAGGTGATCGCCAAACTCGGACGGACGAAGCAGACAGATCCCTTCGAAGGTCCTCGGCGTCTCCTTCTCCGTCGACAACACTCGTTTCAAGATTTTTGAGAACGTTTCCGGAGCTTGGCCGAAAGAGTCCATCTTCAGGACTGCCTTTCAAAAAGTCACGCGAACCAGATCGAAAACTGAAGAACTTCCCGTTTATCCTGTCATTTTCGGCCATCGAATGCGTATCATGCGATTGGTTGAGACTCGATTTCCCCTGACGGCGCGGAAAGCGGCCTCCCGCAAAATCGATCACTTTCGCCCAATCAGACATTCAATGAGGGGCCTTAGGTGTCGAAGAACGGCTGCCTCGGGGGGAACACTTGTGAAGTGATATCCTGTGAGCGGTTGATTCCGTCGAACACGAATGACATGTGTCCCCAAAACGGAACGGCATGTGGTGTTGTGTGGATGCTCAAGGTTGGCCCGACGTCATCCCGTAAGTCAGGACCAAAAATTCAACTTTGTTCAATGGAGATTGGAATGACGTTACGTCGAGCGACACTCGCGTGGCTCCTCGGATTGGGGATCCTCGGCGCGCCTGCCATGGCTCAAAACGATGCCACAACCAAAGACAAACCGGCGGAAAAAGAAGCTTCCGCGGAGGAAAAGGATCCGTTTGCCGTCCCCGAGGGAACGGATGCGACGGTCCTCTCTCTGTTCCTGCAACGCATTGCCAGGACGCCGCCCGCCGAGCGAACCCCGGAAGCCATCTCAGAACATCTCCAGAAGATGGACAAAGCCGTCGCCGAGGTTCTCGGCCGTGAAATTGATGCGGAATTGGTGTCCAACGCCGCGAGCCTGCGACTGCAGGTGCTGACGTTGCTGGAGCGGTTCGGGGACCAGACGGCTGTCGCCAAACGGGAAAAGTTTGTCGACTCACTTCGCACCGACAAACGCCCGGAAATTCAAGCGATTGCAAAAAAGGTCGACCTGGAAAGCAAAGTCAGTCAATTCCCAAATCTGTCTCAGGAAGAGCGGATGAAGGTCGCCAACGAACTGGTCGCCGAATTGGGAACTATCCCAGAAGGGGATGACAACGCGTTGCAGACCACAGTCCAAATGGCGAACCAAGTCGCCCAGTTGCTCGACCGCCTGGGGGAAACCAAAGCCGCTGCCAGCATCTACAATCAGATGGTTACCAAGTTGAAAGCCCGCGACGATGAGCGGCTGACAGGCACGATCGAGTCTCTGGAAGGGACGATGCGTCGCCTCTCCCTGCTCGGAAACGAGATCGATATCGAAGGGACGACCGTTGAAGGCAAGCCGTTCAACATCGACTCTTACAAAGGCAAAGTCGTCCTCGTTGACTTCTGGGCCACTTGGTGTGGTCCTTGCGTGGCTGAACTGCCGAACGTGAAAGCAATGTATGACGCCTACCATGACAAAGGCTTCGAAGTCGTTGGCATCAGTCTCGATGAGTCGAAAGAAGACCTCGTTGGCTTCATCGAGAAACGCGATCTGAAATGGGTCACCCTGTTCAGCGAGAACCCAGAAAACCAGGGTTGGAACAACCCCATCGCCAGACACTACGGCATTAGCGGGATCCCCACCGTGATCCTCGTGAATCAGGAGGGCAAAGTCGTCCACCTCAACGCCCGCGGAAACGTCCTTCAGGAAGAACTGGCCAAACTCTTGGGCCCGCTTCCGGAAACCAAAGAGTCCGCCAGTGAGTAAGCGCTGATGATCTGATGGCACGATCGAACTATCAGGTGTGACCAATTCGAAATTTGTGACAGGCAAGTCGCTCCCTGGCGTCTTGCCTGTTGCTTTTTCTGACTTGTTGCTTGTCGGGGCGCGGTTTGTCGACCGCCTGGATTACGGTTGCCTGTATCACTGCGTCTGCTGAAGTTCTGCCGCCTGACTGCCAATGGCCGGGATGATTCTGTGATTGTGAGTCAGTCGCCAATCCATCAGCCCGGGGGGGAATTTGACCGTGGCGTACAACTGGGCGGCGACTAGCAGGGGGACAGCCATTAGCGGGTCCATCCGCAGCTTAAACACGGCATAGGCCATCACGCTCGCGAGCAACAGAATCATGAGAGGGGCAACGAAGACGACGTCATAGCCCGGGATGATCCAGCGTCCCGTCCGGATCCGTCCCCAGAGACTGATCGGCGGAGCGTATCCCCAGACGTAAGTGATCAGCCGAATCGCTGCGAGGAGATTTCCGAACATCGCGGCGAACGCGAACATCACAATGTGTTCCTGTCCGGGAATCTTGCTCATCACCACGAAAACCCACCACGCGACGAGGAAGACGATTGCGACCGCCTGCGCGGCCGTCAAGTCTTGCTTGATTTCATGGGGGCCGAGCCGATCGTAGGGCCAGCCTAAAATCTTTTCGCGAACGATTTCCTGCTTCGTTTGTATGATCGTCTG
>JAGQQQ010000707.1 GCA_020426125.1 Planctomycetaceae bacterium | reverse complement strand
TAGCTGACGAAATAGGTGACGGCGTTGTTCGGAAAGAATTCACGGAACTCGCCATAAAGCTGCGCCGCGAGAGTCTTGTTGTGAGCCAGGACAAGTGTCGGCCGCTGCAACTGGGCGATGACGTTCGCCATGGTGAAGGTCTTCCCCGTTCCGGTCGCTCCGAGCAGGACCTGCGACTTCTTGCCCTCCTGAAGTCCCCGGACGAGGGAATCGATCGCTTTGGGCTGATCCCCACCGGGAGAGAATTCGGAAACGAGATCAAATGCAGGCATGGCCGGGAGACTCGAACGATGAAAAGCAGCCAGAAAAACAACGGGATCATTATAGAGATTTGGCGTGATGATCGACGGAAGATTCTCGGAAGTTCCTCTTCAGATTCGTTGCCGTTTCCAGGGGAAGCGCAACTTTCTCCGGGCAGGGTGAGATTGTCCGATTCTCTTCTTCCGCCGGGATTTGCCAGGCACGAGGACGGACGGAAACACTTCACTTCGCTGACGGGATGCCACCATGTTGCAGTATTTTCGTGATCGTCTGACGGCAGTCGGCCTGCGTGCCCGGTATGAACGGATCCTTTCCGAACGGCTGTTGGAACTCACCGAGGCCCAGTCGCACCAGCCTGTTTCCGAGGATCCAGGAGAATGGCAACTCGTCGCTGGCGGACAGCAACGAATGACGGAACAGGTCCGTGGAACGATTCGTGATCGAGCAAGAAAGCTGGTGCGAGAGAATCCTCACGCGGCGAATATCCTGCGTCTCCTTGAGGCATACGTCGCCGGACCGGGATTGCAGTTGACGCATCATCTCCGACCATTGGGCGGATCACAGGATGACACCCTTTTGAAGACGGCCGACCACGTGTGGCAGCAATTTCTCGAAGGGAACTCGGCGCACTATTCCTTTCGTGAACACGCCCGCCGGGCGTGGCGGGATGGAGAGTGCTTTCTGCGAGGTTTTCCGTCGTCCCAGTGGCCACTGGAGATCCGGTTCGTGGATCCCGAGCGGATCGCCGCCGACCCCGAAGAACCAGAATCGCAAGGGATTTTGACTGCTCCGCATGATGTCGAAGAACCAGTCGCCTATCACAAACGGGACTTGCAACATCCCACTTCCTCTGAATGGATCCCTGCCGAAGAAGTCGTGCATACGCGTGTCGGAGCTGACTCGAATGAGAAACGGGGCGTCTCGATCTTTGCTCCGCTGATCGATCCACTCGAATGTTACAGCAAATGGATCGAAACCGAACTCCTCGCCCGCAAGCTCCAGTCTTCGATCGTCCTCTGGAGAAAGGTCCAAGGCTCCCCGCAGATGGCCGAGATGCTGGCGGACCGTTCCTCGACGTCGGAAACGGGTTCAGGCATACCGACCGCCGGACGTCGGGAACGGTTGACACCCGGCACCATACTGACAACGAACCATGGAACCGACATTCAATTCCTGCAGCCGAACACGAACTTCGGAGATGCCGTCCCTCTCGGACGGATGTTGCTCTTAAGTGTCGCCGCCGGAGCGGGACTTCCGGAATTCATGCTCACGGCCGATGCCTCGAATGCGAACTTTTCCTCGACAATGGTTGCTGAAGGCCCGGCGGTCAAGTTTTTTCAAAGTGAGCAGCAGTTCTTCGCAAGGGAATTTGCCCGTGTCTGGAGAATGGTGATGACCCATGCGATTCGCGCCGGGCTGCTCCCGAGTCGATTCTTTGATCAAGTGGAAGTCCGTTGGTCCTTTCCCCAACTTGTCAACCGAGACCGCTCGCGCGAACGCCTGGCCGACGTACAACTCATTGAATCGGGGGTTCTGTCCCGGTCCGAGGTCGCCCGTCGCGATGGCGTCGATCCGGAAACGATGCGGATCGAGCGGCGCCGGGAAGAAGCAGAAACCAACAAAAAGAATTATGAAACCGATGAAACTCCCGGGGCGGATTTGGCGTAGACAATCCCTGTGTCAATTTGTTCGAACCCTGCGTTCGAGACCGCCTGGATTGCCGCCTGGCGGTCGTCGGAGATATGAATCTCGGCGCGAGTAATCATCTCGGTGCGTAGTCGACGGATCGTCTCAATGATGAGTGACTGCCCGTATCCCTGACCGCGATAATCTTCCTGGACAAAAATGTCCACGAGTCCAATCGCACGTTCGTTCCAGGCGGAGATATAGTGGTCAAGCCCCACGACCGTCAGCGAGGCGATGAGCGTTCCCTTCTTCCGTTCGTGGAGGGCGAACCGCATCGATTCAATGTTGCCGAAATGAGTGAGCCACCACCAAGTGGGATTCGGAGGTTGGTCGGAGATCACGAGTTCGGTATTTCGGCGATGAGTGATGAGCCGGACATTGACGGGATCCCGACTGCCAACCAGATCCCGTTGAAAAATGCCGATCTGCTCGACGGGATGGTACCCAAGCGACGAAAGAAACTCGGTTGCGCCCGTCTCGGATAGGGGAAAACCAGATGGCCGCGCCCCCCCATAAATCCCGAAGTAAAACGGATCCCGATACTTGGACTGGCCTGCGTGTAATGACGTCGCGCCACGCTCCCGAAGGTATTCTTCCGCGCGGCCCATCAACTCTTTCCCGACACCCTGATGCCGAACGGGCTCGTTCACCAGCACGCAGCAGATGACCCCTTGGGTATAATCGAGAGCCTGGAGGTCCTCTGAAAAGCCAAATCCGGCGTGGATGAAGCCCAAAAGGGTTCCCGTCTCCGCATCCTCGGCGAGAATCAACCCCTCCGGATCGAAATAGGGAAGCCCAAAGACTGAGACTTCCAGAGCGTGCACGGATTCGGGACGGGAAAATGCCCGCCCCAAACCAGTCTGCCGAAAGATCTCAAGCAGCCGGGGAGGATCGCTGTTCCGAAAAGGGCGGAAGCGAATCAAGGAAAGTCGTCCAGCAGGTCAGTTCTTCGACACCAATCGCGAACCTTGGAGGATGGGTTCCTGACGATCGGATGTCTTGTCGTTCCAGTTTCCGTTCACCACAGGATTCGCATGGGCGAATCAGTTCTTTCGGGACATGGCCTTTTCCGCGGCAGTTGTAATGGCCTCGGCAGTCAGCCCGTACTTGTCGAGCAGGCCTTGGGGATCACCGCTCTCTGCATACTGATCACCGACGTCAACGGACTCAACTGGGCAGGGATGATTCGCACACACTGCCTGAGCGACCACGGAGCCGAGCCCTCCGTGATGGAGGTGTTCTTCCGTCACGACAATCGCGCCGGTCTCTTTTGCCGCTCTCACCACCGCGTCCACATCCAACGGCTTGACCGTGTGCATGTCAAGCACGCGGGCCTGGATCCCTTTTTCTTTCAACTTCTTGGCAGCATCCATCGCACCCCCGACCATCAGGCCGTTGGCGATGATGGTCACGTCGTTTCCATCTTGTAGCTGGATCGCTTTGCCAATCTGAAAGTTGCATTTGCCGTCTTCGTAAATCGCTGCCACCTTTCCGCGACCGATCCGGAGATACGTCGGTCCTTGATGCGCGAGCAAGGCTTCTGTCGCGGCTCGGGTACATTCCGCGTCGGACGGAACGACCACAACCACTCCGGGCAGGCTGCAGGCCAAGGCCACATCCTCAATTCCCATCTGAGATGGGCCGTCTTCCCCAATGGAAATTCCGGCGTGAGACCCGACCAACTTGACATTGAGGTGGGGAAATGCCACCGACATCCGAATCTGATCGAACGCGTTGTCCAGCAGGAAGCAGGCAAAGCTGGCGACGACGGGGATTTTTCCGCTGGCCGCCAGTCCACCCGCGACACTGACCATGTTGCTTTCGGCGATTCCGACGTTGAAAGCCCGGTCCGGGTAAGCCAACGCAAACGGTTCGGTCCGCGTCGAATTTCCAACATCCCCATCGACGGTCACGATTGCGGAATTTGTCCCACCAATCTCCTTCAGCGCGTCGCCAAAAGCATCGCGAGTCGCCTTCCCAATCTTCAAACCTGCATATTCCCCGAGTGCCATCGTTCGATTCCTGTGCCTATTTCGTCGCGATATCTGTGCGTTGAGGTGAGAACTTTTTTGACCGTCCAACTTCCGTAGAGGAATGGCCAAAACTCATATTGCCCGATTAAGCATCCAAGTGCGCGAGGGCCTTCTCCGCAAGTTCCTGAGGCAGCGGCTTGCCATGAAAGTTGACATCACCCGTTGTTTCCAGGATGGGCAAAATGCCGTAGCCTTTCTTTGTCTTCGACACGATACATTTCGGTTTGTCTGTCACACTGGCGGCAACCTTTAACGAGTCGACAACGGCTCCCATATCGTTGCCTTCGATTGTCTGCACATGCCAGCCGAACGCTTCGATCTTGGGTTGAAATTCCGTAAGGTCAAGTACCTCCTTGGTCGCACCCGTCTGCTGATAGCCATTCTGGTCAATGATGGCCGTCAAATTGCCACACTGATACTTGGCGGCAGAGGCAATCGCTTCCCAAACCTGACCTTCCCCCATTTCTCCATCACCGAGCATAACAAAGACATTGAAATTCAATTGATCCAATCGGGCGGACAAGGCATGTCCCAGTCCAATCGAAAGCCCCTGTCCCAGTGAACCCGTGGAGGCTTCGATTCCCTTGAGCCGCTTCAGGTTTGGGTGGCCCTCGTAGGGGCTTCCCAGCTTCCGAAGCGTCATCGTTTCTTCAACGGGGAAATAGCCGGCCTCTGCCATCGCCGCATAAAGCACGGGGCAGGCATGTCCCTTACTCAGAATAAATCGGTCCCGATTGGGAGCCGACGGACTTTTTGGGTCATAATTCATGAACCCGCCGAAGTAGAGCGCTGTCACCACTTCCGTCGCGGATAAACTACTCGATGGGTGGCCACTCGCCGCTTCGGTCGTCATCCGGATAATGTGTTTCCG
>JAGQQQ010000706.1 GCA_020426125.1 Planctomycetaceae bacterium | reverse complement strand
CAACTGCTTGGGTGAGGATTCTACTAGGCCTTCAATCCGACCTTTTACAACCTCTCCAGGCAGCCATTTGAAAGGAGCCAAGATGGCCGACCAGAAGCCATTGACGAAAACTCAATTGCTCACAGAACTCTCTGAACGTACCGGTTTGACCAAGAAGGACGTCAGCGATGTTCTTGAGCACCTTGAGGCCCTGATTCAAGATCAACTCGGCAAAAAAGGTCCCGGGCAGATCACGATCCCCGGCCTCATGAAGATTGCTGTGAAGATTCGAAAGAAGCAGCCGGCCAAAAAGGGAATCAATCCTCGGACCGGCGAGGAAATCATGATCGCCGCCAAGCCGCAACGCAAAGTGGTGAAAGTCACGGCGCTCAAGAAGCTGAAGGAAATGGTTTAAGCATTTTGAGGCGTCCAGTCACCGCACGCATTGCAGCCGTTGACCGGAACACAAATGCGAAGTTTGCTTCGATTGTGACCGTCGGTGAGACGGAAAGTTTGTCGAGACCCGTTCTGCCCCTTCCTAAGGGGCGAGCGGGTTTTTTTATTTCGTTCTCTCCCCGAGGGTCGCTGGACACTTGGGCGTTTTGGGCGTTTTCGAGTTCGAATCCGCGTTTGGCACGTCATTCCATTGGCCCGATGTTGGCGAAACCGGCTAGGAAGCAGCCAGTTTTCACGCATGCGACTTCCTTGACGTCGCGGTTTGATGCAATGAATGTTTCGTATCGCAAGAAGTGGGAGTTGCGAAACACCACAACCATCGTGGGCACCGGAAAAATCGTACTCCGCACCTGGAGTCGACGTTCCAACCCGCGTACACTTCAGGAGTTTCGTCGACTGAAAAATTTTCAATAAGGTTGTTGATGAACGCCCGGTAAGTCCGTTTCTGAGTCACCAAGGACCAAATCGGGTCCAGACGGATGGATTACGTCTCGTTTCATCTTTTGAGCGCTGGCATCGGGCGGGTGGTGGTCGCTTCTCCCTTCATGGTTAGATGTTCTGAGGAACACACACAAATGCTGCTTCGCCATTGGCTTCAAGGGGTTTTCCCATTCGCTCGTCATACCTGCCATCGCGTGAACCGGAACCGCAAAAAGCAACGGACTCGCAATACGCCATGGGGGCGGTCATTTGGCTCCGAGCAGCTTGAGGATCGGACGTTACTGACGACACTCTTTGTTGACACCGCCTTCGCCAATGTGGCGATCGGCGTTGATCCAGATGGGGCGGGTCCCGCATCACGTGTCGGCAGAGATGCCTTTGGCTCCTTGCAGGCCGCAATCGACAACTCGCAGGCCGGCGATACGATTGTGGTTGCCGCCGGCGTTTATCGTGAAAACATCTCGATTGGCCACTCCCTGAAAATTGATGGCTCCGATTTGGGGGGCGTCGTCATTGCTCCTGTCTCAGGGGACGGGCTCACTCTGTCCGGAACGGCGACCGTGTCACTTGACGACCTCTCGATTTCTGCTGTCCGTGGGACGGGGATCTCGATGCTTGCCACGGGATCGCAACGTCTCTCCGTGAATCTGCGGAATCTGGCGGTCACTGAAACGGGGGGCGATGCGATTTCCGTCGTCGCAGCCTCCGGGGGAACCATCGGACTCACGGGAGATGCAGTTTCCGGTAACTCCGCAGGTCGAGATGGCCTCCACATCGAATCCATTGATGCCATCGTTCATGTCGAGTTCACGGGAGTTGGTTCGTTTGCTGACGCCGGTCGCGATGCGGTCAACGCCACGATTACCGGTGGAGCCGCTAACGATTTTCAACTGGCCCTTTCTGGGGAGAACGCGGACTTCTCCCACGCCGGGCGCGACGGACTCTCTTTGGCCTTTGAAAACTTTTCCAACACTCAGACGGTTGGACACAATTTCGTTCTTGAAGGCCTGGACTTCTCTCATGCGGCGAACAACGGGTTCACTCTCATTGGAACAGGGGCAACCGCCTCGCGAACAACGACCTTCCGCGGCTTGGTGTTGGAAAACAACTTTGACTTCGCTGGTCAACACGCTTGGGATGCGCGGATCGCGGGAAATCACCCGGCCAGTCTGGTTCGCTTCGAAAACACAATGATGCGGGACGCGGGACAGGATGCCATCCACATTGAAGCTCGAGACCATTCGCTTCTCGATGTGGAAGTGATCGATGGGAACCTGCTTCGGAGCGGCGATGACAACGTCGAGATCATTCAGGATCGGGAATCGCGAGTCGACATCTTTATCGATCCAACGCCGATGGACCGCGGCTTCGAGTTCGATGGCGACAACGGCACCGTTCTCAATGCCCATATCCTCGACTCGCCGCTCTCCACCACGGCATTGCCCGCCGACTTCGGTATTCTGGGAACCCTCACGGGCGGCGCGACCATGAATCTGAAGGTCGAGAACAGCATCATCGAGGGTGCCCTGGTCGACGGGATCAACGTGACGGCGGAACAGGGATCAACCTTCAATGCCACGTTTATCCGGAGCCAGATCGCCGGATCAGGTCGGAGCGGGATGAACCTGCAACTGGACACCGGATCCAAAGCCGTCATGAACTTCACCGAAGGCTCGACGATCACCGATTCGAACGGAAGTAATGTTGTGATTGTCGCCAAGAATGGATCACAGGCGGATATCACCTTTGACGCCACCAGCGGCGATTTGAGCGGGGCAGGAAAAACCAAAGCGGGCGATGGCCTGTTTATCATTTCGAATAACGCCGGTTCCGCGGTCAATGTCACCTTCCAAGGGGCCGCCAAAGTCGACAATGTCTCCCGGGATGCGTTGTCGATGAACTCCAATTTCGGTGGACGAGTCAACGTCTACGCGAAGTCCGGACTCTCCGTGAGTAACGCCGGCGACAACGCGGTTTCCGTGTTCGGAAATGGAGCGAATGCGACTCTGGTTGCCTCCGGTGTCCAGATGGACAACGCCGGAGGGAATGCCGTTCAGGCATTCTCTGGATCAGGATCGCGAATCGTGATGATCTTGGACGCCGTTTCTTCCATTCGAAATGCGGGAAGTGATGCGATTGCCTACAACGTCTCCAATAGCTTCCTGTCAATTAACATGTCCGGAACCGCCGCGGATCCCATGAACTTGGATAATGCCGCAGGTTCAGGAATCGACGGCAAGGCCACGAACAAAGCCACGACTGTCTTCAAGTTTAATTATTTTACCATCGACAGTTCACTACAAGACGGGTTCCGGCTATTCGTCGATGACGCGACGATGCTCACGTCAACATTCGACAATGGTTCCATCACGAACAATGGCCAAAGCGGAGTCGTCAGTTCTGGATTGGCCATCACAGCCGTCAATCAGGCAAATATTGGCCGCCGAGCGACGGTCGCCGTTCCCGCAGCGTTTGGACTGCTCTTCAATAATGTTGATTTTGGAAACTCGCCCGGTGTTCCAGAGGTCCAGGACCACGGCATGAAAATTGATGCCGATGGAGATTCCTTCGTCAAAATCCGAATGCTCAATGGCGACATTACCTCGCAGGCGAACCACGGTGTTGTCGTTGTCTCGAACTCGAACAATTCCGCGGCCGATAAAACTCTGGTGGATTTGACCTTCTCCAAGGTTAATATCAATGACAACCTCGGAGATGGAGTCAATTTGGAAGCCTATCAGGGGACCGATACCCTTACCTCACAAACTTCCGGAATCATCTTTAATTTCAGCGTTGGCCAAATTGCAAATAACGGAAGCGGAATCCTCTTCGACGATTTAGGGGATGGAATCGACGCCCTCGCCGATGGTGACCCGACAGGAATCGCCGGGAACACGACCATTTGTTTGAACCTGACGAATGCGGATGTCTTCAATAACGAAGAACTTCAGTTCCATCTTCAGTCGGTGGAGCGTGGAAATATTAAACAAATGATCGGAGGTGGAACTTTCTCCGGACCCGTTCAAATCTGTGCCGATGGCATGGGATCCTCCGCGTCGTTTGGATTAAACAACGTTCGAATTCTCCCCAGCACGGACAACGGAGGAAATCCCGACGATGCCGCGATCGCGTTGTGTGCCAAAAATGGTGGAACTACGTCTGGATCCTTCTCGAATATGAACGTCGCGAATGGAACGGCCATCTCGGGACACGGGGCTCAGGCCGTTGTCTTCCTGGCTGAGACCGGGGGGACGGTTCTCGCCGATTTCACCAACGTGGACATGGTCGGCAACCTTCTCAACTCCAAGATTGGCGCCGATTCTCTCACAGGATTGCCAGTTTCGGCGGCTGTTCAGGGAGTTGTCCGGGACGCAAATTCCAAAGCGACGGCAAATTTCACCAATGTGAGTATTACCGGTCATTCCAAGAACGGGTTTGAGGTCGATGCCATCAACGGTGGCAGTTTTACCTCCAAGATTACCAACCTCACTCTTGCCAACAACAAGGCCGCTCTGGGTGAAGGGGAGTTTGATGTCGATGTCAATGGGCTTGGCAGTCGTGCGACCCTCGCCATCGATGGGCTCGTCGCCAACGGCAGTACCGGCCGAGGGATCGACATCCAGGCAACCAACAATTCGGTTTTGACGATCAACGGGATCAAGAATTCCTCCGCGACGAATGCCGCCCAAGATGGTCTCAACATCATTGTGACCTCAGGTTCGGTTCTGTCGGGACCATTGGAGATTTCCAACTCCAAGTTCGACGTGGCAAAGAACGGGGACGGCGTCAACCTGGAATTCACCGGGGCGGCAAGTCCCGTGGACCTGTCCTTGACCAGCGTCTCGGCCAATACCGCGCGCCGGAATGGTGTCGACATCGACCTCGGTCTGAGCAGTGCCGATGGAACGCATACTGTTCTCGTCAATAATGTGACCGCGAATTTCGCTCAGGGTGGCCGTGGATTGGAGATCACAACAAACAGTAAAACTTTCAACGCAAACGACCACATCGATGTCATCGTGACCGGAGGTTCCAGTTTTAACAATGCACTGGTGAGCGGAGTGGATATCCGCCTGCTCGGGGCGGACGGTTCAACTGCGAAAGTCGATATCAACAGTGTGACGGCGAATGATGCGGTCAATAATGTTGGTGTCAATGTTTATCTCGCGGATGGAATTGATAGCGACTCGGTCAGTATAGCAAATGTGACGGCAAAAAATTCCGGCACCTTAGGAGGGGCGATTCGTTCCGCGGGCGCGACGACATCGTTGACCAACGTTGTCGTGACGGATAGCGACTTTTCGGGAACTCGAAATGGTTCGGGCCTGTCAGTTGTCGTTGACAAACAGAATAGCCCCGTTGAACTTTCCGTCACGAATGTCCTTGCGAAAGCGACGAATAACTATGGCGTCTTGATCGATCTCAATCAGACCACCGGCGGCCTTAGTAAGGTGAACATCCAGGGCGTCAACGCAAGTGGTGCCAAAATCAATGACGGACTGCAACTTCATGTGACCGGTCTGGCTGGAACGGACACGCTCGACGTGAACATCGGAAATGGTTCCGATTTCAGTCGTGCCGGAATTGACGGGATGGATCTCCTTTTTGGCGGGGGATTTGGATCAAAGGCAACACTCCAGATTGATGGCGTCACGGCGAATACCGTCGGCATGACCGCTGTGAATGTCATGCTCGGTGACAGCATCGAACTGGCAATTCCCTCGCTAAACAACGTGACCGCCTCCGGGGCCGGGACATTGGGGTTGAACGTCAACGCCCTGGGGAACACGACGCTCACTTCGCTGATTTCCTCAATGTGCGACTTCTCGGGTGCCATGAGTACCGCAGTCAACGTGATGATCGATGTTCAGGGCGTCCCGGCATTTGTCTCCTTTGCCGATCTCACGGCCGATGATGCCGGAGGGAAGGGGGTCGACATTGAACTGGATACCGTCACGGGAGGCATGAGTTCCGTTCAACTGGTTCGCGTCTCTGCGACGAACGCTGGGGCCGGGGAGGGGCTCGACCTGGATGTCACCTCGCTGGGGGTCACCGACTCTGTTGATATCGACATTATGGATTGCGACTTTTCCGGGGCGGGGATGGA
>JAGQQQ010000025.1 GCA_020426125.1 Planctomycetaceae bacterium | reverse complement strand
ATTCCGAGCAGGGATTGCTGGCGTTAATCGGTCCGGAATTCTTGCAGGTGTGCCACTTATTAATGGTGGTTTCGTACTGCAGGCCGGGATCGCCGCACTGCCAGGTTCCTTTGGCGATTTCGTCCATGAGGAAGCCAGCTTCGTAGCTGGGGCCGTCTTTGGATCTGTCGGTGACCCAGTGCGTGGTCCAGTCTTCGCCGGATTCGACGGCATTCATGAAGTCGTCACTGACGCGAACGGAGAGGTTCGCGTTCTGGAACATAATGGAGGAGTAGGCTTCTCCATTGAAGTTGGAGTCGTACTCACCTGAGGCGATGAGGGTATGGGCTTTCTTTTCTTCCTTCGGCTTGCACTGGATGAATTCCAGGATATCGGGGTGCCAGTCTTTGAGGGACTGCATCTTCGCAGCGCGGCGAGTCTTCCCGCCGGATTTGACGACGGCCGCGATCTGGTCGTAGACCCGCATGAAGGAGAGCGGGCCGGAGGGGGTGCCGCCGCCTGAGAGTTTTTCCCTCGAACTCCGAATGGTGGAAAGATCGGTGCCGGTTCCGGAGCCAAACTTAAAGAGCATCGCCTCAGAGGTTGCGAGACGCATGATGCCGTCCATCGAGTCATCGACGGACTGAATGAAACAGGCGGACCCTTGCGGGAATTCGTAGGGGGTCTCGGGACGTTCGATCCGCTTCGTCTTCGGATCGAAGTGATAATTTCCCTGAGAGCCTTTGACTCCATATTGTTGGTACAAGCCAACATTAAACCAGACGGGAGAATTAAAAGCTCCGTGTTGATGGACGCAGAGCCAAGCCAATTCGCGATAGAAGTTTTCCGCGTCGTCGGCAGATGCGAAGTAGCCGTCCTGGTAACCCCAATCGGCGATGGTGCGGGCGACGCGATAGATCACCTGCTTCACGCTGGTTTCGCGTTCGGAGGTGCCGGGTTCGCCGTAGAAGTATTTGGAAACGACGACGTTCGTCGCCAAGGGGGACCAGCTTTTGGGAATCTGGCAGTCGGTCTGCTCGAAGAGGACCTTGCCGTTTTCATCTTTAATGTGGGCGGTCCGGGATTCCCATTCGACGGTCTCAAAGGGGTCAACTCCAACCGGACAGAAATAGGGGTCGACCTTCATCGGGGAACCGGAACCAGGAGCCTGCGGAGGGCGCGAGGGGGAAATATGAGACGGGGAAAAATCAGACATTGAGGCCATTCCTTGCTGAGTACCCTTCCAGGGCACTTCCATCGGTGATGACATCGATCCTTGAACAATCCGCGTCCTCCGCGGGGCAATCCATTGAACCCTTCACGGCTTGAAAAACTCCGGACGCGGATTCCGATCGGCGCAAGCATTCACGACACGGGAACATTCGTTCAGTGAACGTCTGGCCAGAAGGATTATCGGAAAAAGATCGTCCCGAAGCTAGTCGAATTTCGGAGATTTCCGAACCGGCAACACAAGTTGTTGTGCCGCGTGTGAAAAACAACCCAAGATATTGTGAAAGGCACGGGTGCGGATATTACGACTCCACAACGGGTTGTCAAATGGAATCTGTTCGAGTTTTTGATCTGGTCCTTCCGATTTTGCGGAAGTTGAAGTCCCGTTGAGGTTAAGAGAGAACCGGATTTTTCCCGGTCGGAACCACTCCCCAGCCCCAGAGTCAAGATGGGTGATCTGGGGCGTTTTTCATTTCCGTTCTCACTGAGCAGACTGCAATGTGCGAAGTTCTTTCGGCAACGCAAACGTGACATGTTCCTCGCGGCTGATCACCTCTTCGACGGTTGCTCCGTACGCCTCTTCCAAGTGCGTAAGGCATTCCTGGACAACAACTTCTGGAGCACTGGCGCCAGCTGTGACGACAACCGTCTTGGTACCTTCGAACCATTCGTCCTGGAGTTCTTTGCGACCATCGATCAGGTGGGAGGGGACGCCTTCGGCGAGACCGATCTCCATCAGGCGACGGCTGTTGGAACTGTTCTGGCTTCCCAGCACGAGCAGCAGATCCGCCTGCCCAACCAGTTGCCGAACCGCGTGTTGGCGATTGGTGGTCGCGTAGCAGATGTCTTCCTTGGGGGGCTTGTCGACGTGAGGGTAGCGTTGTTCGAGCCGTTGAATGACCTGTCCCGCTTCCTCGACGCTGAGCGTGGTCTGCGTCAGATAGGCCAGCTTGTCATTGCAAGTGAACGGCAGACGGTCCACATCCTCTGGAGTTTCGACGAGAGTGATACTCTCGGGGGCTTCCCCCATGGTCCCGATGACCTCATCGTGCCCTTCGTGGCCAATGAGGATGATGTTGTACCCTGCCTGGGCAAACTTGATTGCTTCGATGTGAACTTTGGTCACCAAGGGGCAGGTGGCATCGATCGTCCGCAGATCCCGTTCCCGGGCGGCGCTGCGAACCGCTGGTGAAACACCGTGGGCACTGTAGAGCAGAATGGCTCCTTCCGGCACTTCGGAGACATCATCCACGAAGGTCACTCCCTGCCGGGTGAACCGGTCGACGACGTACTTGTTGTGGACAATCTCGTGGTAGACGTAGATCTCCGATCCGAATGTTCTCAGGCACTCATCAAGGCACTCAATGGCCATATTGACGCCGGCGCAGAATCCTCGGGGATTGGCAAGAAGGACTTTCATCGGGATAGCTCTTTCGAAGGGAGGACCATTCCTTGGATACCGCAAGTTTAGGGGGCGCGATCACGGAAGTTCCAGTGCCCTCGACGCGGAATTGGCGATTGCAGTCCATCTTCTCAGGCACGCGAAGCCTGGGAAGAAATCAGGTTCGTACAATTCCTGAGAGCCACGCGGAGAGACTGCCCCAGACAATCAGCGGTGCCCAGACGGCCGTCTCCGGCGAAAGAATGCCTGCCTGCCCGAGGGTCTGCGAGCCCAGGCCCAAGGCGTAGGTCAGCCCCAACATGCCGGTACAGGACGCGATATTCGCGACCTGTTGCAGCGTGCTCATCCGCTCCTTGCGAACAATCATAGGGATGACGATGTACAGGCCAATCATTGTCAACAGCGGCCGCGTGAGGCGGTCGTGCAGATGGACGAGCATCGACCGCCGGGCAATCTGACTGCCGGTCGGTTGCTGGAGGCGTCGAAACAGTTCGGGCGTGCCGACAAGACGGATGTTGGAACCCTTTTTACAGACGCGATCGAACGACAACGAGCTGGCCACAAAGACGTCTTTGCCGTTGGTGTGGGGGATGATGACCTTCTGGCCAGCTTCGGTCAGCGCGAATTTCGGAATAGGCGTCGACACATTCTCCAGCAGCCAACCTGCCGGAAATTGCGCCGTCTCCGCGACAAACCGGGCCTTTTCCGCCTTCAATGTCAAGTAGTCATTCGCCAACGTCGGAGCGGGGATCTCAAACTCCGGATCGGTCATGACGCGAGTTTTCGTGTAGACGCCGCTCCCGTCAACAAAGATCCAGTATTTGGGGTCGTATTGCGGCTGAACTGGTTGAGCTTCGTCGTCACGGTCGCCGTGATGACGCTGCAATTGCGGCGCGACTGCTGGCAACACGAATTCCTGGTTGATGGTCAGCATCCCATTGACCAATAACACTCCCATCGCTAACGGAAACGTCAACCGATACGTCGGAATCCCCGCCGCCAACACAGGATGAATCTCCCCTTGGCGAAGCATCAACACCAGCGTGGACATCGCTGAGATGACCATGATTGTCGGCCCCGCCAAGTCGACGATCAACAGGGATTGGAAGCCATAATGCTTGCCCATGAATTGGATGAGGGCGAGCGTCCCCTCTCCGCGAGTCGCATGCTGAAAGTTGTCGAGATTGGTGAACCCATCGACAACGGCAAACAACCCTACGCCCGCCGTGAAGAAGATCACGACGACATGAAAGTAGCGAAACAGCAGATAGCGGTCATAGGTTGTCAAGAGGGCCGTCCCTAGGAAACTTCAGGGCGACATTACACGGAAAACCCCGTTTCGCGGTCAAGACAGACTTCCATCTCGCGGCATTGCATTGGAAGAGGGCTTCCGTGGAGACGACGCATCTCCTTCCCGTGCAAGTGCCCCCAGGAGATGAAAGAATTACAAACTGGGGCGTGGAGACCATGCAAATATTGCAAACCTCCAGCGACACGAGGGGCGGATGGATACTGCGCAGGTTCCATAAGGTGCAACACGCAAATGGATTACATCTTGTTAGTGAGGATTGGCGAGTCGTTGGCACGGCACCTGCCTAAGCGTTTTCTCGGTGATTGAGAATGTCTGCGACCCAGGCAGGCAAAGAGGAGTTTCCGACCCCTTGAGAAAGGGTCGATTCCTGTCACAAGCTCACAACGTGAACTGCACGCAAAGCCGAGGCGACCTGAGAGACCGCTTTCGGCTTTCTGTGTGCGCCGACTGCGTGGCAGGACTCAGCGTGGCCAGCAACGTCGGTTCTGGACTCCGAAGCGATCGATCACCCTGTTGGAAATGAGTCCGTGTGCCGCTTCAATCTTTTTCGCAGTGTTTCTCGGTGAATCCCCAAGATCTCAGCCGCGGATGATTGGTTTCCGTGGCAACTCTTTAACACAGCGTTCAGAAGAACTGGCTCAAATTCCTCAAGGAATTGCTCCCAGAGATTTCGGGATTGGGTGGCTTCCCCTGCAGCAGGCAATCGCTCTTGGACCCACGACTCGATGGCGGCTGTCAGCCCCGTTGACTCGATCGGCTGTCTCCGTTCCGGGGGGAGGCAGTCCGGGGTCACGGCCCCTCCCCGGCTCACCACCACGGCGTGCTGAATCACACTTCGCAGTTCTCGGGCGTTTCCGGGCCAGTGGCGTTGCTGGAGGACGCTCACGGTTTCATCGGGCAGTTGAATCGTGTCGGTGGGAGACACCTCGGACATAAAGTGGCGGGCCAAGGGGAGAATGTCTTCTGGACGCTCCCGGAGCGCGGGGACATGGATCCGGAAGACGTTCAGGCGGAAATAGAGATCCTCACGAAATCGCTCCTGCTTGACAAATGCTTCCAGATCCCGGTTCGTCGCCGCCACAAGGCGAAAGTCGGACCGGTGCGACTCGGTTCCGCCGACAGGAATAATGTTGCCGTCTTCCAGGACACGCAGCAATTTCACTTGCTGTGGCAATGGGACATCGCCGATTTCGTCGAAGAAGGCCGTTCCGCCATCGGCAAGATCGAGGAGGCCGGGGCGGGCTTTCTCAGCCCCAGTGAACGCTCCTTTCACATGTCCGAACAGTTCGCTTTCGAGGAGCGACTCATTCAGTGCCGGAACGCAGACCGGGACAAACCTGCCCGCGCTTCGCTGGCTATGTTGGTGAATAGCCCGGGCAATCAGTTCCTTGCCGACTCCGCTCTCACCTGTGATCAACACGGGGATATTCAAAGGAGCCACCAAAGCAATCTGCCGGAAAACTTCCTGCATCGATCGGGACACCCCAATCATTTCTTCGGTTGTGAACTCGGCTGGTTTTTGAACGACGGGCTGGCTCGACTTCGACAATGCCCGGGAAATGATGTCGGCCACTTCGTCGAGGTCAAACGGCTTGGGCAGATAGTCAAAAGCCCCCTGCCGCATGATGTCGACCGCCAAATTCAAGCTACCGAATGCGGTCATCAGCACGATCGGAGTTAGATCGGACTTTGACTGAAACTGGGCGAATGCCTCCGCCCCCGACATTCCCGGCAGCCGATGGTCCAGCAAGATCACGTCCGCTGTGAAAGTCTCCAGCTTTTGAAGACCTGACTCAGCGGAGGAACAGGTTTGCACATCATGCCCCAAGTCTGTCAGCGACTCCTGAAGTGCCCAACAAATGGCGGGCTCATCATCCACGATCAGGATTCGGCTCATGATGCGCTCTCCTCTGCGGAGGCGAGGGGCTGAGCGTCGTCTGGTGGAGCATTCCCAACAGGGAGAATCAGTCGAAAGATCGTCATTCCATTCGCTCTCTCATACTGAATCTCTCCTCCCAACTCCTCGGCAGTTGTTTTCACGATGGCCAACCCCAAGCCCATTCCGTCGGGCTTGGTGGTTTGAAACGGGTCAAAGGCTCTCTCCCGGATCTCATCCGAGAGGCCCGGTCCCGTGTCTCGAACTTCGAATGCAACCGTGTCGTGAAGACGCTTTCCCAACAATTCGACACGTTGCCCCGGACCGCGACAGGCTTCGATGCCGTTGAGACACAAATTGAGTAAGGCGGTCCGCAGTCGCTGACCGTCCGCTGTCCACCCTTTCACTCGGAAGTCCACATCCCCCTGAAACGACACGCCGCGATGCTCCGAAATGGGGGCGATCAAGGCCGCGACTTCGTCGACAACATGTCGCAGGTCCGCGGGCTGCCGCGCCATGGGCTGCTCACGAATCAGATCCACCAATCCCCGGACCTGTTCTTCTGTGAGACTTAATTGTCGCAGCGCCACGCTGAGACTTTCGTCCTGTAATGAGCATCGTTTCTGATGGAGTTGCAAGGTCAATCGAGCCCCTGTGATCCCGTTGCGGAGTTGATGGGCGATCCCCCCCGCAAACTGCCGGATGAGAAGTCCCCGTTCGGACTCGCGCGTTCTCCTGGTCAGGGATTGCAGTTCGGCGCACATCTGGTTCGCGGAGATTGCCAGATCTCGAAGTTCATCGTCCGTTGTCCCCAACGGGATCGGCTCAAAGTCGCCGCGTGCAACGCGCGCCACCTGCTGTTCAATCCGCTGTATTCGCTGGCCGATTTTTCGCGAGACGAACAATACCGCGATGACCGTCAGTGCGTAAGAGGCGAGACCCATCAGCAACGGCACCAGGATCGCATTTCTCCGGGTGGCCTGTAGCAGGGATGTTGGAAAAGCGATCAGGACATGCCGATCAGTCCCGGAGACCGAAGTCCGGACCTGTCGCAGGAGGTACTCGGAAGTTTCCATCACTTCCGAGAACTCTGAGTCATGGACCAATGAACGCAACATCGCTGGAACGTCATCGAACGTAGACGCCTCGATGTCCCCGTTTCTTTGAAAAACAACAAACTCCGCTCCGGTAAGATGCTGCAATTGTGAAAGAACGGCTGGGATCAGGGGAAACTTCGCTTCCTCGATCGACTCCGCGACGTCATCAATCCGTTGAACAAATTCCCGTTCCACGTTCGAAAGTGCCACCCCCACCGCCAGTGTCGAAACGGCGATCGAGACCAACCCGTAGATAACGAGCAGCGGAAGAAGGATCTGATTTCGGATCGGCCACCGCAAAAATCCAACTCCTGCTCGGACAGTTTCTTTGGGGAGGATGGACGGAATTTCGAGAGAACGACTTCGTTCGAGTGTCGTCATCGAATTCGACGCTGGCAAGTTCGCGTTGGCGATGAAATCGCCACTCACTGGCGAAAGTTTCGCCGATCTGGTCTTCATCGATTCACGACAACCGCCGTGAAACGCTCAGGAAACGGCCTTGGCACTTCGCTTGCATGTCGGAGTTGCGGCTCCCCTGTCGAGGAATTCGGAGTACACCAACAAATCGTGGGCCGATCCCGTAATCCTTCCGTTGCTCGTCTGATCTCAGTGAAAGACCACCCCTGCATGCCTGCCCTGAATGCCTCCTCCCAAGATTTCCCCCGAGATCCCATCCCTCGACGTCCTCTTCTCCCGGTTCGTCCGCGACATTTGGGATTTACGTTGATCGAACTCCTGGTCGTCATCGCAATCATTGCCATCCTCATTGCGCTGTTGCTGCCGGCTGTGCAGCAGGCTCGGGAAGCGGCTCGGCGGACCCAATGCAAGAACCACCTGAAGCAGATTGGGTTGGCGATCCACAACTATCAGGACGTGAATCGAAAGTTCCCCCCCAGTGCGACCATCGACCTGAGTGTCACCTCCACAGGGAACAACGGTTCCTGGAGCGTTCACGGCCGCATCTTGCCTTATCTCGAACAAGGGAGTCTCTACAATCAGGTCGACCTGTCCACTGCCTGGGATTTTCAACAGGCGATCGATGGCCTGAAGATTCCCGTTTATGCGTGTCCGAGCGACCCTCGATCCGATGAAGCCCGAGACCCTGGCAGCGGACGGCCCCATCTGTATCCCACCACCTACGGCTTCAATTTCGGAACATGGTTCATCTTCGATCCCGCGACTGGCCGCGGCGGCGATGGCATGTTCTATCCCAACTCCAGCCTCTCGTTCCGCGACGTGACCGATGGCACGTCCAACACGCTGCTGGCCTCGGAAGTCAAAGCCTGGACAGAATACAAACGGAACGGAGGCCCCCCGTCTACGAATGTCCCCAACGCCGTTGCCGAGGCGGAAGCGATCGTGGCCAGCGGAGCCCAGCACAAAAACACAGGTCACACCGAATGGCCGGACGGACGCTGTCATCACGAGGGATTCACGACAACGATGGTCCCTAACTCCTACGTCGAATGCACCAACGGGGGAGCGCCGCTCGACTGTGACTACAACTCCTGGCAGGAAGGCCGCAACGGCAGCACAGGCACAGCCTCGTATGCCATCATTACCTCGCGAAGCTATCACCCCGGAATCGTCCAGGTCTGTCTGGTCGATGGCTCCTGCCGAGCCGTTTCGGAGAACATCGACATGGGTCTCTGGCGAGCGCTCGGCACCCGCAACGGCGGCGAGATTGTCAGTGAGTTTTGACGCATTCGCTGACCAGAGACACCGAAGAGAATGTCATCTGAATTCCCGTTTAGCCGAGTGCCTCCGGCGCCGCTTCTTCCGCTAACGACTCTACACCGACGGCGGGACCCCCAATGACTTCCCGCCGTCGATCGTGATCGCGGTTCCCGTGACCATCTTCGCGGCATCGCTCACGAGATAGAGAATGGCCTCGGCCACTTCCTCGGGATCGATCATGCGATCGTGAGCCCGAGCCAGCGGGCTCGCGTGGATGTATTTTCGGACCGCAGCCTGTCGGTCGTCGTACATTGCGAGTTCGGACTCCATCATGTCCGTCCCCCCGACGGGACCGGGACAGACGCAGTTCACGCGAATACGGTCCTTCGAATGACACAACGCCAGACTCTTCGTCAGCCCCACCAGGGCCAGCTTGCTGATCGAGTAAACGGGATCATGTGCCCGAGGCAAGATTCCCGCGTTGCTGGCGGTGTTGACGATCACGCCACCTCCCGACTCAATCATTCGGGGGATAGCGAACTTCGCTCCGAAGAAGGCCGCTTTCAGATTCGTGTCAATGCAACGGTTCCATTCTTCCTCGAGAACATCCGGGCACTGCTTGACAAGATTGACGCCGGCATTGTTTACGAGAATGTCGAGACGGCCCCCGGCGGCAGCCGTTGAGATCAATCGCCCAATCTGCTGGACGTCTCGGACATCGCAAACGGACGCCTCGATCCCCAGCGGCTCCAACTCCGCGATGGCTTCCGGGCGAAGTTCCAAATCACCCACGAAGACTTTCGCTCCGGCCTGCGCGAGGGTGATCGCCGTGGCTTTTCCGATTCCACTGGTTCCTCCGGTCACGACCGCAACGCGACCGGACAATGGCAAG
>JAGQQQ010000705.1 GCA_020426125.1 Planctomycetaceae bacterium | reverse complement strand
GCCGCAACCTCTCGATTGTTTCTGGGAATGCGAATCGACTGCGCCCAGTGCCATGACCACCCGTTTGATCCCTGGAAACAGGAACAGTTCTGGCAGCATGCCGCGTTCTTCACGGACCTTCCTCAGCAAGGCCAGACGCCAAGCAATGTCGTCGAGCAAGTTGCCGAAACCTTCATCGGCAAGCAGCCGCAAATTGCCATCCCCGATACGGATAAGGTGGTCAAGGCTTCCTTTCTCGATGGGAAAACGCCCAACTGGTCTGACGACCCGGCTCCCCGCAGCCAGCTCGCCAAGTGGATTGTGAGTGAAAACAACCCCTACTTCGCAAAAGCTGCCGTGAACCGGATTTGGTCGTACCATTTTGGAATTGGTCTCGTTGAACCAATGGACGATTTCAGCCCGAGTAATCCACCGAGCCATCCCGAGTTACTCGATGCCCTCGCAGAAGCATTCGTGGCTCATGACTACGACTTCAAATTTCTGATTCGTGCGATTACTAGCAGTGAAGCCTACCAACTCAGTAGCCGTCAGACGGATCCGTCGCAGGAACGGATTTCCCTGTTCGCCCGTATGCCAGTCCGGGGACTGACCCCCGAGCAAATTTTCGACAGCCTCGCGGAGGCGATTGGATACCGACAACCGTTTAACCCGGAGCTGCCGTTGAATTTCAACGACGATCAGACGCGGCAAGAGTTCTTGCGGACGTTTGCTAACACATCCTGTTCCGCTCCTGATCGGACAACAACGATCCTGCAAGCGCTCTCGTTAATGAATGGGAATTACATTGAAACAGCGACCGACCTGACCGACTCCCAAACTCTTGCGGCGGTGATCGATGCCCCATTTTTGGAGTCTCGTGAGAAAATTGATGCACTCTACCTCACAACGCTTAGTCGCTATCCAACCGATCAGGAATGCGCGCGAATGGTTGACTACGTCCAGAACGGTGGAGCGACCGACGACAAGGCTGAAGCCCTCGCTGATGTTTTTTGGGCTCTACTCAACAGTAGTGAATTTTTGCTGACGCATTGATGGAGGTTCTCAAGACCGCGAGTTGCCTCCATCGATACCACGTTTGATCATTCGCGACTTCGTTGCGTCGAGTCTTATGATCATGGACGGCCTTTGTGACGTAGAATGAAGTTGATGCTGGTCCATTTCGCTGGGATTCCCGGTCGACGGGCGCTAAAGGGTCCAGACGCTCACCGGAATTCTCCCGTGAGTTGAACGAAGTCTGCGGTCTGAACACTGGATTGACCAACAAAAAGGGTCGGACTGAATTGACCATGGTAAGCGATCAGGGCCCAATAGGAGCCCGTGAAGTTGTCGTAGCTGAGCACGTCGGTCCGGCCGTCCCGATTGAGATCCAACAGACTGGTGACCCAGAGTGTGCTGGCATTGCGGCGACCATAAAACTGGAACGGCATTGTTCCGCTGGCAGTTCCCAGGTTCACCCAGAAAAGTCCTCTCTGTTCGACCCCCAAGAGATCATCGAGCCCGTCTCCATTGAGATCCGCGACAAAGGTTTCCCAGATGTAGCCGGGATTGCGCCGGCCCACATGGCGCATCGAAAACCTGGAGCCGTTGGTCGGGCGTTCGAGGACAAACAGCCCTCCCAGATTCGTTCGAGCGATGAGTTCGTCCCGGCCGTTGCCGTTGAAGTCACCCACCCGGACATCGAACCAATCATAAATCGATTCGTTCCAGCGTCCGGCATAACCGGTCGTTACTCCAGTTGGAGTTCCATAGAGGACATACCAATTCCCGGAGTCCCGGCGAAGGGCAATGTCGTGTCTGCCGTCGCCGTTGAAATCTCCAGTCATCGGTTCTTCGATCCACCCCTGGGGATCCCATCGTGGGCCAAGTGTCGTCTGGAAATGGGTTCCCTGGGAAATCAGGACGTGCCAGCGACCGTCTGGCATTCTGGCCAACAGATCGGTTTGGCCGTCCCCGTTCCAGTCGCCTGATGTGACGAATCGGGGGCTCTCGCTCAGCGTGGCCCAGGAAACAGCGGGTTGAGAACTCTCAGCGGAACTTAAACTCACCCAGATGGATTGATGCGAGTCGATGGCGACTGTGTCTGTGTAGCCGTTTCCGTCGAAATCTCCGGTGAGAAACTCGGTCACGGAGATGCCGGTCCAGCGTTGGTTCGTCTCGAACTGAAGGGTGTATCCCTCGCTTCGAGCCAACGTGACCTCCCTGGTCTGTAAGTTGATCGTCTGGAGGTCTTCCTGTCGCGCGTCCAAGATTTCGACGGAATTGCCGCCAATCAGTTGGTCAAGATGGTCGGAGAGACCGTTCTGATTTGCGTCGGTCGAGGCATAAGCTGTGTGTCGGGTCTGGATATGGATCCCCTCGCTCGCGGAGGATACAGGCGACAAACTGCCTTGGATCGCGGCCATCGCAACGATATTGTCTCGGAATTCATCTGTGGTCCCCTGTTCGTGCAGGTGGAATCCTTGGGGGATATCAGAAGAAAGCGTGTGAACCGAAAATCCTGAGCGGTTTTCATAGTTCGCGGGGTAGTCGGTGTAATGGCTGGGGTCCCGGTCCAATTGGTCGATCGCCCAGTAGACGATTTCTCCGTCGTAAAGATCCTCAAAACGGGTTGTCACGACTTCATGTTCATGGCGGGGGTTATGGACCTTGGTTTTGACAATCTTGTCAATGCTCTGGTCCCCATTCGTGTCGAAGCCGATGGTGACCAGATCCAAGTCATGGGCTTCGTCGGTCACGAGTTGCGGCGAGTCCCGCTCGTCTCTCCAGAACATCGAGGAATACGCAGTAAAACCAATTTCCGGTTCGCTCTCGGCCGAGATCTCTCGTCTGGGATACCAAAAGGCGTTGATTAGTACGCTCTAAACCCACGGCCTCCGGCCGTGCGACCCTGAA
>JAGQQQ010000704.1 GCA_020426125.1 Planctomycetaceae bacterium | reverse complement strand
ATGCGTCTCAGTCTCCTGGGACCGGGTATGCCATCGGCGCGTTTGGACGAAACGAGGTCGTCGTCGCACTCACGGTCGGGTGTCTGGAATTCATCCGGGTGGTTTGCCGAGGAAATGGGCTGGGGATCTCCCACTTCCAGTGGCCCAAACGGGTGAACGATCTCGTTTCCAGCACCATTTCTTCCTTTCTGACGATCGCCACCCCACTCGCATTGGTGATCGCACTTCTACGAGCAAGAAGCCAACCGGAAGAAACCCAGGCATTTGAGCGAGTGCTGATGATCGCGATCAATCTCCTCCTGGCCGGCGTCATGTATCGCCTCACCGTGCCGAAAACGGGGCTGCTCAAAGAGTGGATTGAGGCTCATCCCTCTGGTTGGCTGGCGAAGCTTTCCGGTCTCATTCATTGGGTCGCTGTGGCGGTTCCGCTGATCTTGGCTGTGCTGACGGTGGTCGGCTACACATACGCGGCCGAACACCTTTCCATGAAGTTGACGCAGGCCGTGTTCCTCATTTTTGGAGTGGTGTTTGCCCGTGCGTTGATCATTCGGTGGCTTATGCTTCGCCAGCGGCGGCTCGCGATCGAGCAGGCCCGCGAATTGCGGGCGGCGATGGCCCAGTCGGACCGGGAACGGGACGTGAATCTCCAGGATGCTCAAGAGGCCCGCACAAATCTTGCGGAGGTGAGCGCCCAATCCAAACGGCTAGTCAACTCACTCGCTGTGATTGGAACCTTTGTCGGTCTGGGGTTGATCTGGATCGAGGTGCTCCCGGCAATTCGGTACTTCGACGAGTACACGATCCCAAACACGGAGATTAAGGCCTCGGCCGTGGCACTGGCGGTCTTTCTGCTCATGTTGACCACCACGGCAGCCCGCAACGTCCCCGGCCTCGTCGAAATCCTGTTACTTGAGCGGCTCCCGATCGACCGCTCCGCGAGATACGCGATTCAAGCGTTGACTCGATATGCGATTGTCCTGTTGGGGGCAACGCTGATCGGTTGGGAACTGAATATTGAATGGAAAGACCTGCAATGGCTGGCCGCGGCCCTGACATTTGGCCTGGGCTTTGGGCTCCAGGAAATCTTCGCCAACTTTGTATCGGGCCTGATCATCCTGTTCGAGCAGCCGGTTCGCGTGGGGGACATTGTGACTATCGACGGGACCACGGGCACCGTCTCTCGAATCCGGATGCGATCGACGACAATCACCGACTGGGACCGCAAGGACTACGTCGTCCCCAATAAGGAGTTCATCACCGGCCGGCTCTTGAACTGGACCCTGAGTGATACAATGACTCGAGTGAAAATCGAGGTGGGAGTCACCTACGATGCGGATCCCAAAGACGTGCATCGGATCCTCACAGAAACCGTGGTCACTCAGGAACACGTTCTGGAAGAGCCCCCACCGATTGTGTTTTTTGAATCGTTCGGCGACAGTTCGCTAAATTTTACGATGTTCGCCTTCCTGCCGGCGCTCGAACATCGGCTGCCAACAATCCATGCCCTCAATTCGCGGATACACGAGGCATTAGGTAAGGCCGGGATCGAAATTCCCTATCCCCAGCGAGACTTGCACATTCGTTCTTCCATCGATGTCCCGATTGCTCGGAGAAACAGACGACACAATCCCGAGGTCCCCTCCCCCGAAGAAATCGTGGAAGCGATCGACTGATGGCCGCTTCATGAGCTTTGAGGTGACTACCTGTTTGCCTTCGACATTGTCTGCCACATCTCCTGAACTTTCTGAACGGAGTCCAATTGATGAAAACGTACTTGCCTTTGGCCGTGATCACCGCATTCGGGATTGCCGCATTTGGGTTTGCGGAATCTTCCTCTCGATCTCAGGGCGAGACGCAATTCAGCGCTGGAACCGTCGGTCCACGTTTTCAGATTCTCGGCGAGGGTGAACAGCGATTGTTGCTTAATACTGAGACCGGAGAGACGTGGATGATGAAGACGATGATTCCTGCGACGTCAGAATTGGACTCCTCAAATGTCGTCGTCTGGTTCCCCATCCCCAAAGCGGATCCCCAACTTTGTGAGGCTGTTGTCCGATCCAAGACAATGCAACTCGACTCTCTCCTCAACGAGGACCTTGAGACGCTACGACACCGTCTTGAGGAGGAACAGAGCATGTATGCCTCCGACCATCCGCGAGTCTTGCATGCGAAAAAAGAACTCGCCCAGACAAAAAAGGTGACCAAAGCGGTCCAGTTGAAACACTTTCTCCCGCTTTTCACCCGAGAATACGAACGCACAACATCAGGAGCACATTAAGGGAAGGCCGACGAAAAAGTGTCTCATTCCTGCGATGAATGGGGCGTGGGTCGCTGATAGTGGGGAGTTCCTCTAGTTCGCTTACGACCGAATCCATGGGACGAACTTGGAATCAGTCTTGCTCTTGGCATGTCGCCCGTGAACTGCCTGTTTCCGTTAGCGAGATCAATCCTGTGACAGGGCCGGAGGCCTGGTAGAACGTCAGCCGGAGCCGTCAGGCTCCGGAAAGGCCACCGAGATTCGCCAGAGGCCCGAAGGGTCGATGGAACCTCCGTAACGAAGTGGTTCTGTCGGCCCTCCAGGCCTTGGCGCTTCCGCTTCACCCTGCCCGTGGACTGCCGTCCACGGCTGGGGTTCTTTCGCCCCTCCGGGGCTGTCTTCGTTGAACGCCCAACAAACCTTGCACGCTGACCCTTGATGCTTGCCCAAACCGATCTCACCTCAATGAAGTTCCTCAAGAGGAAAACAGATAGCAGCGAGCAATCCTTCAACGACGCAGAGTCCATACCCCCTCAACTCCCCACAACTGGCTTTACTGAAGACGATCCCACATTTAGGCTCATCGTATCCTCGGTGGCGAAACAAAAATTTCCAGTTTACTCCCAAGGTCCTAGCAACCGCTGGACCGATTGACTTCGCTTCGTATGTCCTGCTGCAAACTTTTGGAATAATTCGGATATGTCTATCCCTCTCCGCTCTGTGATTGTCCTCGTCGTCGGATCGCTGGCGATTTCCTCATCGTGCTACGCAGAGGACACGGTGCTCAAGACGCTCACCACATTTCGGGGCGAATTTGTCGACATCCGCCCCGGGCAAGATGGCTTTCCCAGTGAGTTTCAGATGGGCAGCGAAAGCGGTTCCGCGGCGGAGCGGCCCGTTCACCAGGTGCGGGTGACGCGGCCCTTTCAGATCAGCAAATACGAAGTCTGGCAGGATCTTTACGAAGCGGTCATGGGAAACAATCCCAGCCGCTGGAAAGGTCCTCGCAACTCCGCCGAACAGATGACTTGGAAGGACGCAGTGACCTTTTGTCAAAAGGCCACCGAATTGATGCGAAACCACAAACTTATTGCCGCCAACGAAACCATTCGACTGCCGACGGAAGCCGAATGGGAATACTGTTGCCGGGCGGGGACGCAGACCGCTTTCAGTTTCGGAGATCAAGCACAGCGTCCGGGAGAACAAGCCCCCAAGGCAAGTCTTCTCGACGAGTACGCCTGGCACACGGGGAACGCCGCCGGGAATGATCCGGCAGTTGGGGTCCTGAAACCAAATCCCTGGGGCCTGTACGATGTCCACGGCTATCTCCGGGAGTATTGCCTCGATGAATGGAACAAAGACTACAAGGCAGCTTCGTCGGACGCTCATGTTCCCGCGAAGGGAGACAAGGATGTCCACAGCATTCGCGGTGGTTCCTGGCGGGATTCCTTCGTGGAACTTCGCAGCGCGGCCCGACAAGGTTTCCGCGACACCGCCGTTAGCGATGCGGTCGGCTTTCGCTGTGTCCTGATCGCGGAGAAGGTTGATGAGTGAGGACTGGGACGACGATTGGGAAGAGGATGTCGACTGGCCGGACGACTTGGACGATGAGGAGACTTACACCGTCAAGTGCGTCCATTGCGGGGCACTCGTGCATGAGGATGCCGTCGCCTGCCCATCGTGCGGGGACTACGAGTTCAAGGACACCAGAAGCGGCGTACTCCACCAGAAGCCAATCTGGTATCTGATCCTCGCGGTGCTGGGGATCCTGGCCGTGATATTCGCGTTGCTGATGCCGTGGTAGGGATCGCGGATGGGCCAGTCAAAGTCGCGACTGTCAGGGGGGGCCAATCGCGGTGAATTTGAACAACCTTTCTAGCGTCCCGACCGTTTCCTCGTACTCCGCCTCCTCCGCGACATTCCGAGTTTCGTGGGGATCGTTCTCATGGTCATACAACTCCTGGCCAACAAGTTTTCCCGATTCAGGATGCCGCCACTGGGTGTAGCGGTAACGGTCTGTTCGTAGAGAGTGTCCCATCGCGTCCATCTGATTGTTGCGATAATACGCGGGACGGGGATGTTGAGTGATTGCCACCTCTTTCACACTGGCCGATGGATCATGGAGTATGGGCTTGAGGCTCTCCCCAGCGAGGTTGTCCACGGCCGACAACTCGCAGAGGTCCACCAGCGTCGGATACATGTCGAGCAGTTCCACGAGGGCTCGGGTGCGGTGGCCATTGCCCTTCATCCCGGGAGCGGAAATGATCAAGGGCACATGCGCATCCAGTTCAAAGTTCGAGGTCTTCGCCCAGAGTGACTGTTCGCCGAGGTGGTAGCCGTGGTCCGACCAGAAGACGACGATGGTGTTGTCTCGCAGGCCGAGTCGATCCAGTTCTGTTAACAGTTTACCAACTTGAGTATCGAGGTAGCTGATCGCGGCGAGATAGCCATGTCGGATCTCCGCGACGGCTGCCGGAGTTAACTCCCGTGCTGGCGTGCCGAGGAGTTCGCGGCTGTTGTGCCAGGCAATCTCGGGAGCGTTCTCTGGCCATTCGGGATGCTGCGGCGGTTTGATGTCCTCACGTTCGTACAGATCCCAATACTTCTTCGGGGCATTGAACGGCGAATGTGGTTTCCAAAATCCGACGGCGAGGAAGAACGGAGTCTCCGCTTGTTTCCGTTCCTGTAAAGCCTTGATCGCCAGGTCGGCGATTCGGCCGTCGTAATAGGCGTCGTCTGGGACATCGCGGCATTCGCATTTGGGATCGCGGGCATGGTTCGGCGGCAACTCGCCTGTGACCTGCGGCTTGTCGTCGCCGTGGGTGCCGAAGTGGAGGACCGCGGGCACACTCCAGGACAAGGGATCCCCTTTAATCTCGGTCCGCCAGTTGTGGTAGATCTTCCCAATGTTTTGGGTGAAGTAGCCGTGATTCTGGAATTGCTGCGGAAGTGTCACAATCTCGGGAAATCGCTCGCGGAAGTGAACCGTCAAATTCCAGATGCGTAACTGATCCGGCCGACGGCCGGTCATTAACGACGCTCGTGATGGGTTGCAGAGTGCCTGCTGGCAGTAAGCCCGGTCAAACTGCACTCCCTGCTCGGCCAATCGGTCGATGTTCGGCGTCTTGACCAGCGGGTGGCCGTAGCACCCCAAGTCACACCGCAAATCATCGGCAGCGATGAACAGTACGTTTGGGTGCCTGTCGTCGGCTGAGAGCCTGGGGGCGGATCCTAGGACAAGGAGCAGGATCCCGAACAGGGTTTTCCGTTTCACGAAGGTCATCAGTTCCCTTTATCTTTTCAGTCGGCGATGCATCGTCGGAAGCGTGAGTGATCGGCGATGTGAGTGCAACCAAACACGGGGGAGAATCTTGATCCCACAACAACGGTGACGCCGATCGGCGAGGGGGCTATCCTTTCGGTTTTGATGAAACGAGTCTCGTGCGGATTTGTCAGGGGATGCCGCTTGAATTCACTCACACATTTTGATGACGACGGAGCCAGTCGGATGGTCGACGTCGGCGAGAAGGTGCCAACGCAGCGATTGGCGCGAGCCGAGGCGACCATCGTCATGCGACCGGAAACTCTGGACCTGATCCGTAACCAGAAACTCGCGAAGGGAAACGTCTTCGAAGTGGCCCGCTTGGCGGGGATTATGGCCACAAAACGGACGGCCGAGTTGATCCCTTTGTGCCATTCACTCGGTTTGGACGGGGCCACCGTCGACTTTGAACCGATCGACGACCACCGCTTGCGGATTGAATCCCGTGTCACCGTGCATGGCAAAACGGGGGTGGAAATGGAAGCGTTGTCAGCCGTAACAATTGCAGCCCTAACTGTTTATGACATGTGTAAAAGCGTCGACCGGGCCATGGAAATCGCGAACATTCGACTTCTTGAGAAGCAGGGCGGGAAAAGTGGGCACTTTCTCCGTGATTTTGAACCCCCGTAAAGCGGTTAATCCCAAGCAGACAGTCGAGCCCTCTTCCTCACTCAATCCCTGAAATGCCAGCAAGCAGAACGTGAATTTCCATGGCCACCGTGAAATCCGCCGACGATCTGATTCTCACCGCGGCCTCTCTGGTGGGAGAGGCTTTAACCCGGACGGAAGAGACGTTCGAAAACGAACTTTCGACGGGTGGCCCCTATGTTGCCGACATTATCACCCATACCCGGCGGTTTCGCGGGAAGCGACTGCGCCCCCTGTTGTGTCTGCTGACAGCAAAGGCTTTGGGGAATCTCAATCGGAACCACGAGATCCTCGCCGCCGTGGTGGAAATGATTCACACAGCGACGCTGGTCCATGATGATGTCCTCGACGAAGCCGAAGTTCGGCGGCATGTCGCCACGGTCAACGTCCGTTGGAACAACGAAACGAGCGTTTTATACGGAGACTATCTCTTTACCCACGCGTTCCATCTCGCCGCGAGTACAGGGAGTGCCGAAGCCTGCCGTTTGATCGGCCACGCCACGAATCGAGTCTGCGAAGGGGAACTGATGCAAGTCCGGAATCGGGGAAATCTGGAGATCACAGAGCAGGACTATTTTACGATCATCGATGGGAAGACAGCGGAACTGTGTGCGGTTTCCTGCCTCATTGGAGCGAAGTTTGCGGGAGCGTCTGAGAGCATCAATGCGAGTTTGGAGCGGTTTGGAAGATCCTTGGGCATGGCATTTCAGATTGCCGATGACATCCTCGACCTCACGGCGTCACAACAGTTGACTGGAAAGACTTTGGGAACGGATCTGGGACAGAAGAAACTGACGCTGCCCCTCATACGTTGCCTGAACAGTGTTTCCCCTGCCGAACGTGATCAACTCGTTGCCTGGATTCACGCCGGGACTTCCGAGTCGACAACCAAAGTGCTTGATCTTGTCGTTTCCTCGGGAGCGATGTCATCTGCCACGGAAACGGCTCAACAATTTACGGCTGACGCCCGCAGAGAACTCAAGAGTTTGCCCCCATCCCCTGCAAAAACCGTCCTTGAGAAACTCCCGGCAATGTCCATTGCCCGGCAATGCTGACTCGCTTCTTGCGAAGATCAATCAGAATGGTGGGTGATTCGCGAAATCGAGAATCTGCTGACAGGAAAAGATGCCGCGGCCTTGGAACCATGCCCCACCCGTCACATGATATAGGCCCGCCACCGCCGAGGATTTATTGTTATCCGTAAGACAACTCGGCGGTGACCCAAGACCGCAGCGAAAAATCCCATCAGATTTCGCGCTGTTGCTCTCCATGACAACTTTGAAGAGTGCGTACAACCAAAATCACTCTAACGACATCAACCTGGATGTAAACACCCAGCCAGCAAGGCGTAATCGGATTTTTGAAAAAAACAAGAGAAAAAAGCGTAATAATCAGGTATTCTCTGCAAAGAGACTCGTTGTCTGTGTTGAAAAGAAACACCCGTCCCTTGCAGTGCCAGCCCTCGCCAACTCAATCGTAGCGAAGAGGGAACAGGTCATCTGCTCCCCGACTCCAAAAGCGGTGCCCGTGCCATGACTTGCTGCTTGCAACAAAGTGGCGAGCCCAAGGGTTCCCCGAAAGCGAAACGCGGAATTGTTCCTCCCCATTCTGGCCCGACTGTGGCAGGGCACGATACCACGCAGGTGACCCATCCAAGTTTGCGTCTCCATGCTTGACGTAAACAGCTTTCTCGAAAACGGGTTTTGGTCGAACCATCTCGCTAATCAGGCTTCATTTTCTTCAACGGGTCGATAAGATTCGGCCAAAATCGCCGCCACGAGTAAACGGGTGAGGTGTTGCGTTTTTCCTCACTCTCGGAATGGGATTTTTCGCACGGACGCGTTCGCACAAATCCTCTTAGCTCAATTCTGCAAAGTCGACGGATTTTGCAATCAGAGATGCGGTGGTTTAGGGAGACGGCAATTTGCGAAAAGCGGCGCTCGGGATTGCCTGACGTTGTGCGCGTTTTCCTCCGTGCCTAGAGTCTGTCGGTTTCAAATCGTTCAGGGAAAAGCAGTTACGCTGCCGGGATATACGGAATGGCTATTCGGATTCGTCGAGGTTTGGATCTGCCGATCGCGGGAGTCCCCGATCAGGCGATTGAAGCTGCGCGGCGCGTGAGTCGCGTGGCTCTCGTGGGACCTGACTACGTGGGTATGAAGCCCACAATGCTCGTCCAGGAAGGCGACCGCGTTAAACTCGGCCAACCGCTTTTCGAAGACAAGAAGACCGAAGGGGTGCGCTACACCGCCCCGGCCTGCGGAGTGGTGCGGGAAATTAACCGTGGAGAAAAGCGGGTTTTTGAGTCGATCGTCGTCGAACTCGAGGGTGATGATCAGGAGACATTCCCGACATTTGGAATTGCAGAACTTTCGGGGCGCAATCGGCAGGTCGTCCAGGATCAGTTGTTGAAATCGGGGTTGTGGACGGCGATCCGCCGCCGACCGTTCAGCAAAGTGGCTCTCCCAACCGACAATCCACACGCCATCTGCGTCCAGGCGATCGATACTAACCCGTTGGCCCCGTTTCCGGGACACGTGATCGATGAGAACCAGGAGGACTTTCGGGCCGGTCTCGTCGCTCTGACTCGACTGACCGAAGGACTCGTCCATCTCTGCATTCCTCCGGGACTGAAGGTTCCTGGCGGGGATCCCGACACCGCCATCGACCGCGTCCAGGTGACCACCTTCGACGGCCCGCACCCTGCCGGACTTGCCGGAACACACATCCACAAATTGGCCCCAGTCGGTCTGAATCGGACCTCCTGGTACGTCAACTACCAGGACGTGATTGCCATTGGTCGGCTCTTTACGACTGGGAAAATCTGGACGGAGCGGGTCATCTCCCTCGCCGGTCCCCAGGTCAAGAAGCCCCGCCTGTTGCGAACTCGAATCGGAGCCTGCATTGACGATTTGATCGATGGCGAACTCGCCGACGGGGACAACCGCGTCCTGTCGGGATCCGTGCTACACGGTCGCATCGCCGACGGACCATTCGCGTACCTGGGACGATATGACCTGCAAATCTCGGCACTGAAAGAAGGGGGGGACAGAGAGTTTCTCGGCTGGCAGAAACCGGGACTCGATAAGTTCTCGATCAAGCCGATCTTCGCATCCGCGATGGCCGCCGATGGCCGCCGCTTCAGTATGACCACCACTCGCAACGGCAGCCGACGGGCGATCGTTCCCATTGGAGCCTATGAGGAAGTCATGCCCTTGGATATCGAACCAACGTACCTGCTGCGTTCGCTTGTCATTGAAGACACCGATCAGGCCTCCGCGCTCGGAGCTTTGGAACTGGATGAGGAAGACTTGGCCCTGTGCACATTTGTGGACCCGGGCAAGCACGACTTCGGTCCCTACCTCCGCAAAATCCTCACCGTCATCGAGCGAGAAGGTTAAGACGGCCGTCAGCCGACAACCGAAGACGGGATCTGGAAGAGATGCCTTCCAGACTGCCGAAAATTCGTCCCACCTTGCCATATATGTTCTCTCCCCGAGAGATTGCTGATCCATGAAATTGATTCGCAAACAACTCGACAAGTTTCACGAGCAGGTGAAGCCGGGTGGTCGCTTCGAGTCGATGTACGCTCTCTACGAAGCGATCGACACGTTCTTGTACACTCCGCCGGATGTCACCAAGGGGATGACCCACGTTCGGGACGCCAATGACCTCAAGCGGACGATGATCACCGTCGTCGCGGCGCTGGCTCCCTGTATTCTGATGGCGATGTACAACACCGGCCTCCAAGCGAACATCGCAGTGACGGAAGCTGTCTCCTCGGGGGACCTGGCGGAGGCGACCGCCGCCGGTTGGCGAGGGGATCTGATCAACATGCTGGGACTTGGCTACGATCCCGGAAGCCTGATCTCGTGCTTTGTTCACGGAGCCCTGTATTTCCTGCCGGTCTTCATCGTCACACAAATCGCCGGGGGATTTTGGGAAGTCCTCTTCGCGGCCCTCCGAAAGCATGAAGTGAACGAAGGCTTCCTCGTTACGGGGATGCTTTATCCATTGACGCTGCCCCCGACCATCCCGCTCTGGCAGGTAGCGATCGGGATCAGTTTTGGAGTCGTCGTCGGGAAGGAAGTCTTCGGAGGAACAGGGAAGAACTTTCTGAATCCGGCTCTCACCGCGCGAGCATTCCTGTACTTCGCTTATCCCGGCCAGATGAGTGGTGATCAGATTTGGGTGGCGACACCGATCGACGGTGTCTCCTCAGCAACCTCCTTGGGGGCCTTGGCAACGGCATCCCGAGATGTCCCTGCCTCGATGTCGGTTGTGACAGATGGCCTCGGTATTTCCTGGTACGACGCCTTCTGGGGATTCATTCCGGGATCCATGGGCGAAACATCCGCGTTTGCGTGTCTCCTTGGCGCCATTGTCCTTGTCGCGACCCGAATTGGCTCCTGGCGAATTATGCTCAGCACGCTGATCGGGGCACTGGGGATGGCAGCCGTCTTTAACGTCCTCGCCCAGTACAGCGACAACCCCATGTTCATCATGCCGCCGCACTGGCATCTCGTTGTCGGCGGGCTGGCCTTCGGACTGGTCTTCATGGCCACGGACCCCGTCTCCGCTTCGATGACGGAGACCGGAAAATGGGTCTACGGCTTCCTCATCGGGGTTGTGACCACCTTGGTTCGTGTGATCAATCCGGGCTATCCCGAGGGGATCATGCTCGCGATTCTGTTGGGCAACTGCTTTGCTCCGTTGATTGATTACGTCGTTCTCCAAGCCAATATCAAGCGGAGGATTGCTCGCTGTGCAAGCTGAAGCGGAACAAGAAAAACAGTCGGTGGTGCCGTTTAATCCGAACAGTGTCTTCGGGACACTGGTCGTCGCGGTTTCCTTGTGTCTGGTCTGTTCGTTACTGGTCTCGATCGCGGCGGTTTCGCTGCGCCCGATGCAGGAGCAAAATCAGCTCAACAAGATGAGACGGAATGTGCTTGCTGTCTCCGGTCTCGCTGGGGACAAACATCTCTCGCCGAAGGAGATCGACGAGCTATTTGAGAAAGTCGAAACCCAGCTAGTCGAACTTCCGGATGCGAATGCGGAAGCCGTCAAGGATTTGGAAGCCGGAGAAGCAACCGATTACGACCAAGCGAAAGCGGCCAAGGATCCTGAATTGAGTATTCAGATCCCGGTGGAGAAAGACATCGCGGGCATCAAGCGCCGCGAAATGGTCTCGAAGGTCTACCTCGTGAAGAGCGACGCCGGGCAGTTGGACACGGTCGTTCTTCCCATCTACGGAAAAGGACTCTGGTCCACGCTCTACGGTTTTATCGCCTTGGGGGCGGACGGACAGACGGTCAAGGGGATCACCTTCTATCAACATGCTGAGACCCCGGGTCTGGGCGGAGAAGTCGACAATCCAAAATGGAAAGCGCAGTGGCCGGGCAAGGTCGCCGTCAATGAGAGCGGAACGCCCGTTCTCGATGTCACCAAACCGGGAAACGCTTCTAAAGACACCGAGGTTGACGGCCTCTCGGGAGCGACAATTACCTCCAATGGCGTTGAAAACACTGTGAAATACTGGCTGGGGGAAAATGGGTTTGGCCCCTACTTGGCCAAACTCCGCGAGTCGGGCGACAGCGACACGAACGCCGCCGTTTCACAGTCCAGATAGTTGACCAAAGTCGTGGGCTGACGACAGCCGTAACTTCCCCACAGTTCGCCGCATTCAGACTTTCGTAAAACTGAGTCCCATGGCAGCATCCAAAACCAAAGACGTCCTGTTTGATCCCGTCTTTAAGAACAACCCGATCGCTTTGCAGGTGCTGGGAATTTGTTCGGCATTGGCCGTGACAACACAGCTTCAAAAAGCGGTCGTGATGTCGTTGTCGGTGATCGCGGTGACTGCTTGTTCGAGTGCGATCGTGTCGCTGCTGCGGAACTTCATCCCCTCCAGCATCCGAATCATCGTGCAGATGACCGTGATCTCGACGATGGTCATCCTCGTTGACCAGATCCTGAAAGCCTTCCTGCCGGATATCGCCGACCAGTTGTCGGTGTTCGTCGGTTTGATCATTACCAACTGTATTGTGATGGGCCGAGCCGAAGGCTTCGCGATGAAGAACGGCCCCACGATGAGTTTCCTGGATGGTCTGGGGAATGGTCTTGGCTACTCCCTGATCCTGATCCTGGTGGGATTTTTTCGCGAGTTGTTTGGATCGGGAACACTCTGGGGATTTCCGATCTTTGCCTTGTCGACCGAAGGAGGCTGGTATGTCCGCAACGGTCTCATGCTGATGCCTCCAAGTGCGTTTTTCCTCATCGGATTCTTCATCTGGATTCTCCGGACGCTCCGTCCCGAGCAGATTGACAAGTCCTGATTGAATATTGTCTCCAACCTTATGTTTTGAAGTTTCCTCCGGAGTTGCTCCGATGATTTTCTTCCAACAGCTGTTCAGCGAAGACATCCTCAGCATCGCGCTGAAGTCGATCTTTTCCGAGAACCTCGCGCTCTCCTTCTTTCTGGGGATGTGCACGTTCCTCGCCGTCTCAAAGAACGTCAAAACCGCATTCCAGCTGGGGCTGGCAGTGATCGTTGTCCAGGGGATCACCGTCCCCGTGAATAATGTCATCTACCAGTACCTGCTCAAGCCGGGGGCTCTAGCCTGGACCGAAAATGAAACGCTGGCCCAGCAGGATCTGACCTTCTTGGGGCTGATTAGCTATATCGGGACGATCGCCGCCATGGTCCAAATCCTGGAAA
>JAGQQQ010000703.1 GCA_020426125.1 Planctomycetaceae bacterium | reverse complement strand
ATTCAGTTTACACCCGACCTGATGCCGGCCGACATCACCGGAACGGATGTGCTATCCACGAACCAAGCGACGGGCGATCGCGAGTTTCGATTTATTTCAGGGCCACTCTTCTACAATGTGATCCTGGCCGATGAGATCAACCGGACACCTCCCAAAACCCAAGCGGCATTGCTTGAGGCAATGCAGGAACGGCAGGTCACCGTTGGGAAAGTTCAGCACCAGTTGCCCGACCCGTTTTTCGTCCTCGCGACTCAGAATCCGATCGAACAGGAAGGAACCTACCAGTTGCCGGAAGCGCAGCAGGACCGGTTCATGTTCAAGGTGTTCGTGGATTATCCGTCTTACGATGAAGAGCGTTTGATCGCAACTCAGACGACCGGGAATAAGTCACAGACCATTGAACCGGTTCTCAACGGCGAAGAGATTCTCGAACTCCAACAAATCGTTCGTGAGGTGCCGATCACCGACCATCTCGTCGATTATGCCCTCGCACTGGTGCGGCAGACGCGGATCAATCAACCCGGTGTCCCGGAATTCGTGAACGAGTGGCTGAGTTGGGGGGCGGGACCGAGAGCCGTCCAGTATCTCATCCTCGGGGGCAAAGCCCGCGCGCTGCTGAAAGGCCGGACGTACGTCGCTGCCGAAGATTTGCAGGCTCTCGCGGGGCCAGTCTTGCGGCACCGCATTGTCACCAATTTTTCGGCCGAGAGTGAAGGAATCACGACTGATACCGTGATTCAAAAGTTGATTGAGGCAACACCGTCGAAAGAAGGGGAACTCACCAGCGATCCGCGGCTGAAGGCGATGTTCTCCGCTCCGGGGGCTTCCACATAGGGCTCCCGCAACCTCGTCAACGTGAGGGGGGCATGTCTCGGCGGTCTGGAAGAATGACAGCTGGCTGTTCCTGGTATGCCAACAACCAGAACATCAACAGGACGAAAGGCACTCCCGCCTCCGCAAAACGCAAGAGGGAAAGATCGTAGCCCTGCATTCCGAACGCGAGAGTGCGGCTAGCCGCACTCAGCAGTCCGACAATTGCCATCCATAGAGCCGAAGCTTTCGACCGTGCCATCAGTAAGGAGAAAGCCAACGCGATCTGCACGACACCGATCACACCCAGTGCCAGTTGGGCTTGAGCCTCGGTCACTTCTCGGTGAGCCACGTTCTGAGCCGTTTGAATGATGACTTTCGTCAGGCTTCCTCCACTACGGAATTGGAGTAGCGCGAGAATTCCCTGGGTGACAAACGTGATCACGGTCGCCAGTCGCAAGAGCGCCATGGCACTCAACGTCAGCACCAGATTCGGCCGAATCCCTGGGGGCCAAAAGTCGATCAACAACAGCGCCAGCGGCGCTGCGAGGGCGACCGCTTGCTCCAGTGAGGAAAAGAGCGGATGGGGGCCGTGTTCCATCACAACGGTCGCGGTCGCGATCCCTGCTTGGAATACCAGCACCGGCATCAGCGTCAGCCAACTGGGACGGAACAGCAACGTCACCCCGATGATGGCCATGGCCATTGCGGCGCCGTTTTCAAACTGCGCGACCTGCTCGGTCGTCCAGCCTTTTCCTTGGGCCAGCATTGCCGAAAATGGTGTCTGCCGTCCCTGATGCCAACGCGCGACCGCCAAACCGAAGCACTGGATGGCCACGGTAACGCGGAGGATTCCTTGCACAACCGATGTCCCCGCCGGACGGGGCGTTTCAAACGGATTGTCATGCGGTGGCAAGTCGGCGGCCATGGGCCAACTCCAAAAAATCCATTCTGAGTGTCCCCCGTTCAATGAGATCGTGGCGTTCATGCGCCAACATGATCGACCTGGGGATTCGCGAACAGACGAGTCCGCTGTTTCACGAACGATGGGAACTTTAGCGGGACCAGTCGATTCGATGATAGATCTCTAGCAGCTTAAGACCCCGGTCTTCGTTGAGCAGCATCACATGGGCGATCTTTCCTCGCAGGTGAGCGGGGAAGTCCGCTAGTTCCCCTCGATTCTGGGATGATGGCCCCATCTTCACGCAATTATGCAGAATGGCTTTTAGCCGGTCATATTCCTGGCGACTCACGTTCAAGTGCTCATTGACGACAACGCCGGTCACAGTCTGTCGCTGCGATCGCCGGATGACCTTCGCTTTTTTCTGGTTCGGTCGAAACCGCTCGGATCGAATGATGCGATTCGCGAAGGGAATAACCTCCCGGAGCGAGGGAAACGCCCGGCCTGGCCCAGAGAACGTCAGATCATCGGCGTACCGTGTGTAGTTCAGGCCGTAGGCCGCGGCCATCCCGGCGAGGCGGACATCCAGTCCGTATGCCGAGAGATTCGCCAGTGCCGGCGATGTGGGGGCGCCTTGCGGGAGGTGAAACGCATAATAGGCGTGAAATGTCCAGGAACGGGCATCACGTGTTGGAAATTGGAGACTCCAGGGGACGGCCGTTGTCGAGAGACGCGCCAGCCAGATCGAGACTTCCCGGCTGAACCCGAAGCTGCGATAGATTGCGACGATGCGGGCGTACCGGACCGACGCATAGAAGTCTTGCAAATCCAGTTTCAAAATAAACTTTTGCCCGAGATGGGGTTCGGCATTGGTGATGATACTTCGACCGGCGATGAAGCCATGAGAGGAAGAATGGGGCGGAATCCGGTCCAAGATTTCCCGCAAGATCTGCGTTTGTACCAGCCGCAGTTGTTCTTTGGGGGCTTCAATCAACCGCCAACCGCCTGAGCGTTTGGGAATCCATTGATAGCGATAATGGGACGCTTCCGTGGAAACAGGGCGGTGACCATCGTTCGTCCGGAGTGTCAGCCATGCCAGTTTGCCAATTGGGATGTGGAGCCAGTCGGCGAGATCCTCGGGCGTTCGAAGCGTCGGAAGCCCATAGTATTGAAGCCAGCGTTCGTCGGCATCGGTGGAAAGATCGAGGTATTCCCCCGTTCGGGGACCGGGCCAGGCGAAATGATAAGGGCGATCC
>JAGQQQ010000702.1 GCA_020426125.1 Planctomycetaceae bacterium | reverse complement strand
TTGGTGACGGAGTCGTTGACGTTGATGGCGGGGACGGCGAGTTTACCGGCCTGGAACATCTGATAGAGGCGATGAACGCCGGTGGTGGTTTCTTCGCTGATGCCGCGAATTCCCTTGAGGAGTTCGGGGTATTTATTGTGGACGAGAATCGTCAGATCCCCTCCATCGTCGAGGATCATGTTGAGTGGCTGGCCGTCCGGCCAGAACAGGGTCTGCTCGATACACCACCAGAATTCCTCATCCGTTTCGCCTTTCCACGCAAACGTGGGGATGCCAGCGGCGGCCATCGCGGCGGCAGCGTGATCTTGGGTCGAGAAGATGTTGCAACTCGACCAGCGAACCTCGGCACCAAGTTCGACGAGGGTTTCCATTAAGACTGCGGTCTGAATCGTCATGTGCAGGCAGCCGGCAATGCGTGCTCCCTGAAGAGGCTTACTTTCCCCGTATTTTTTTCGCAGGGCCATCAGGCCCGGCATCTCATATTCCGCGATCTCGATTTCTTTCCGACCGAGATCCGCGAGATCCATGTTCTTGACTTTGTAAGGAAGCACATCCACTGCTGCCATTATCGCAACTCCTGATCTTGCAGAATCCTGTTTATGGCGTTCGCCGACCATGGAAAGGACACCATCCTGTGTCACCAGTGGTTGGTGGCGATTCGGCCATCAAAAAAGAGAGTCCATAACTTAACCGACATCTCCGGAAGAGTATAGGGCAAGGCGAGGATTTGGCGAATTTGTCGCGGAACTGGGAGGGTCCGTGGCGACGGCGGCCGACGCCATCTCGTTCGCCCGCTCACGGGGCGACATGTGACATCGGAGCGAAATTCCGATTACACTTTTTCGAGATTCCTCGAATTCCTTCTGTCAAAGTGTCACATCAGCCTTTTGGAGTCACCATGAAAACAACCCGGCGAGACTTGTTGAAACATTCTGCGGCGATCACAGCTGGGATGGCGACCGCTCCCTTTCTGTCCGCTCAAACAAACGAAGTGGTTCGCAAGGGGAGGCCGTTGATCATTGATACTCATCAACATCTCTGGGACCTGTCATGGCAACGGTTGCCTTGGCTGAAAGACGCACCACCTGTCCTGTCAAGGAGTTATGTCACTTCGGACTACCTGGAGGCAACGCAGGGATTGAATATCAAGGCGGTCTACATGGAAGTTGACGTCTCACCGGAACAACACCAAGTCGAGGCCAGTCATGTCGTCAAACTGGCTCGGGATCCCAAAACACCAACAATCGCCGCCGTTGTCGGAGGCCGTCCCGACGGGGAAACGTTCGGAGACGACCTGAAGTTTCTCGCAAAGTCAGCGGAAATTCGCGGAATTCGTCAGGTGTTACACGGCTCAACGCCACAGGGGCATTGCCTGAACCCAAGATTCGTCGCAGGCGTCAGACAACTCGGCGAACACGGGCTGAGCTTTGACTTATGCCTTCGCCCGGCCGATTTGAAGGACGGGCAAAAGCTCGCCCAACTCTGTCCGGACACCCAATTCGTTCTGGACCACTGCGGAAACGCGGATGTGAACGCCTTTTTCAAAGAAGACGAAGCCAGCCGGGAACACGTCAATTCCTGGAAACGGGACCTCGCGGCGATCAGTCAATTGCCGAACGTCATCTGCAAGATTTCCGGCATCATTGCCCGGGTGCCCGAACAATGGTCTGCCGCCGATCTGGCGCCGATCGTGAACCATTGTCTCGATAGCTTCGGACCAGACCGGGTGGTGTTTGGCGGGGATTGGCCCGTCTGCCTGCTCGGCGCCCCGCTTCGCGCGTGGATTGATTCCCTCACGGAGATCCTCAGCGAACGGCCGGAGCAGGAACAGCGAAAACTTTGGTCCGAGAACGCCATCAAGTTTTACCGGCTCTCGGTTTGATTGTTCCCAGGAAAGCGGCTTATCGGGATTCTGGTTCGCGAACGAGTCGCTCCCATTTCGAAAACCAACTTTCCTTGGGGCGTCCGACCGGAATGAACATCAATTCGGCCCCCCTGACTCCAGCGGCAGCGAAGCCCCATTTCAAAGGTGTTGCCGTGCCTGAGCCCCGATCGGGACATCGGCTTCAAACGTGTCACGGGGAGTTTCGAACCATGTGAGAATGGTGTGTCCCCAAATCAGTTAAGTCCTGGGCGAGTCCGACCGTCTTTGACGATACCAATCAACTGAGATTTGAGACGCTCGGCAATCTCTGGAAATTCCTGGATCACATTCTTTTTTTCCCCAGGATCTTCGGCCAAGTTGTAAAGCAGAAATTCTGGGACTTTCGCGTTCGCGAGCTCCTTCTCCACAATGAGGTGCCGGGCCGACTTCCTGGGATAGTGATGGAGTTTCCAGTCACCAACCCGAATCGCGAGGGTTCCCGTATTCCCGTTGTCTTGCTGGACCAGATGATCACGTCCCCGGGCTCCATCCTCACCCAAAAGAGCCCCGAGAAGATTGTAGCTATCCAGACAGGCCTTCGGGGGAATCGACTCTCCGACCAATGCGGACAGACTCGCCGCGAGATCGATCGTGCACACAACTTCATCACTCACTCCGGGAGTAATGCGTCCCTTCCAATGAGTGATCATCGGCGTTCGAGTCCCCCCTTCGTAGACGCTGTATTTTCCACCACGAAATGGACCGGCAGCGCGATGATCGCCGATCTTTTCCAGGGCGCCGTCCTTGTATCCATCATCCAAGACGGGACCATTATCGGAACAGAACACAATGAGCGTCTTTTCGGTCAATTTGAGCCGATCGACCGTTTCCATTAGCTGGCCCACGCACCAATCCAATTCCAGAATCGCGTCGCCCCGGAATCCGAGCTTCGTCTTCCCTTGAAACCGCTCATGGGGCATGCGTGGAACGTGAATGTCATGCGAAGAAAAGAACAGAAAAAACGGTTCCTGCTGATGTTGCTCGATAAATTCGACGGACTTTTCGACCCATTTGTCGGCGAGATCCTCGTCTCGGAATCTCGCTGCATGTCCGCCCGTGTAGAACCCGATCCGGCTGATCCCATTGTGAATGGTCGAGTTGTGTCCGTGTGACCAGTCCATCTTCAACGTGTCGCGATGCGTGAGCCCAGTCGGATGGTCTGGACTGGGCTTTTCGTTTCCCACCCAGAGCGGGTCGGCCGGATCAAGATTCGGGACACGATGATCGTGAACGTAGACCTGAGGAACGCGATCGTTGGTTGTTGGGAGCAGAAAACAAGTGTCGAATCCAATTTCGAGTGGTCCAGGTTTCAGTTCCCCGTTCCAGTCCGGTCCGGCCGGGCCTCCAAGTCCCAAGTGCCATTTCCCAATGACGGCTGTTCGGTATCCAGCGCGTTTCAGCAGACTGGCAATCGTTTCCGTCCGCTCGGGAATAATCGCGGGAGAATTCGGAGGCGCGATACCGGTTCCTTTCTTCCGGAATGCGTAGGTTCCCGTCAAAAAGGAATACCGAGTCGGGGTGCAGGTTGAGGCGGAACAATAGCCGTTGGTGAATCGCAACCCGTTTTCCGCGAGACGATCGATGTTCGGGGTCTTCAACGCATGAGCCCCGTAACAGGAAAGATCCCCGTAACCCAGATCATCCGCCATCACCACGATGAGATTGGGACGCTCCGGCCCTATCGCGAAGAGCGAGTGGGAGGTCAAACAAAGCAGACTGGTGGTTGCCACCAGCAAAACGGCTCGGCTTATCGTCATGGTAGAGGTGTATTGTGCGTGAAGAGAATACGGAATTCGATCGGAAAAGTGACGGGGAGTCCTCGCATCAAGGGAACAACAAGTTCGAATGCAACTCACCCCGAATCCGCCTCGCGGACCAAGATGCCGGAACTTGATGCGAGATGGACTCCCCTCAAAGGCCGACTGTCATTGTGCTTAACGAACCTTCCAGCGTCAATTGCCGCCTCCCCGAAGGATTGGCCGAGTCGCGAACGCATTTTGAATGGGCTCACTCCCATCCGTTTCCGGTTGCGGATCAGGTTTCGCGAGGTCTTGCGCGATCCCGGGATCGACGCCGAAGGAGGCCCACGACACGAGATAGAGAGCTGCGACCTCAGTCCGCAGCCCAATCTCGTTAAGTCGGCGCCCACGATGATAGAGTGCAGTCAAACATTCGATATCACTCGTTTGACATTCTCGTCAATTGACGCGGCGTCCGATGTTGCGATTCGCTCCGTATGGTTCAATCGAAATCCGGAATTCTTTGAAAGGTACGATTCCCAATCCGTTGCCTTTGTTTTGAGCAAACTGGATCGAATCACCAGCACGGGTTGTCATCCGTTGGGCCATCCGCCTGATGAAATACGTGACGTCAAAGAAATTCCGAGTTTGGCACTCCGTCTGCTTTCGTGAGTTGTGTGCTCGAAGGAATCAGCACTCCCTCAGTGCGGTATCTGACCGAGTCCGTGTTCGTCTCGCATGAGAGCAATCGAACATTGTGTGACTCCGACCCGCTACAAATTGCAAGGTGTGTCATGCGTTTACGCCTATACGAGATGGGTACGACGTCTCCAGGAACCTGTTATCGCATCGATCAATTTCCTGCGGGGTTGTTTGCGAGTCAATCCGGGGACGTTGTCAGTTTCAATGACAATTTGAGTCAAGCTTGCGAACTTGAAGATGTTGGTGGCGTCATCTTCATGCGATCGGTATCCGCAGGTGCGAATGTTGAAATCAACGACGCTCCCATGCGTCAGGGAACAATCCTCCCGGGCGACCGACTACGTCTGGGGCAACGGAGCTTTCTCATCTCCTACGAATGTATGACGCCCGAGCCGCCGTATATCTCCCAATTTCAAATCCAGGAATAGGGGCGCAAGCCACCCCAAACGAGATGTGTGATCCTCGCTCCTGTCGTGACGACGGGTTTGCCCTGCCGGAATCGTTTTCCGGCAGGGTATTTTTGTTGTTTTCCCCGGAAAATCGGCCAATGCGGTTTTCGAATCGACTCAGGGATTCAACGTCCATCGGTCCATCGGTTGTACCTCTGTCCGATCCGTGGCTTCGAAAGCCCGGGTCTCCCGAGGACCCGGTTGATCCTGCGAACCAGCAGGGTTAGGATTCTTTGAGAAGAATTGTGATCCATTCTGGCGTCCCATCCGCGATAGCGAGTCGTCTTTCATGCCCCAGATCGTTCCACTGGATGAAGCCAGTGATTGGCAACCGTTACTGGAACGGGCTCAACATGCGGTGAGCGAAGGCAAATTGGTGATGGTCCCCGACGAGTCGGGGTTCGCAATCATTGCGTCATCGCTCTCGGAGACGGGTGGTCGTTCCCTGCGAAATCTGGTCGAGGGGTTCCCAAATGGACGTCAGGTCCTGGGAATCGCACATCCGTTTGTATTGCAAGACTACTCAGACTTTCACTCTCAGGTCATGGACAGGTTGGTCAACCGATGCTGGCCTGGTCCGGTCGCCTTTCGTGTTCCAGAACCAAAGCAAGGTTCCCTCCTCTCGCGCTGGCCGTCGACTTGTCAAACTTGGGCTCAAACGACCGAAGGGAGATCGTTTTATTGTCCATCAGGTGAGTTTCTGTCTTCACTGCTGTCCCGTATCGAGGCTCCGGCCCTTCTCTTTTTGACCAATTCGCCGATTGAGAGTTTGGCCAAAGCCATCCAGGATGACATCGAATTCGTCGTTGCTGCCCCTCCGCGATTCCCCGAACTCCCCACGATGGTCCGTTTCTTCGACGTGGAATATGAGGTTGAGGAAGAGGGTGTCGTCAGCAAGAACCTGATGTCTCGCCTTTCGGGAGAAGTTTTTCTATTCGTCTGCACCGGAAACACTTGCCGCAGTCCCATGGCGGAAGGGTTGTTTCGCAAAATGCTGGCCGACCGATTAGACTGCGGAGAGGAAGACCTGATCGACCGAGGATATGCGGTTTTGTCCGCAGGATTGGCGGCATCTCGCGGGAGCGGCGCAAGTCCTGAAGCTGTGGAGTTGCTCCGCCGGGACGGGATCGATATCTCCGGCCATTTGAGTCAGCCGCTCACCGAGGAACTGATCCTGCACGCCGATCGGATTTTCACCATGACACGACAACATCGGCAGGCGATCCTGGCATCTTTTCCGGAATTGACCGACCGCGTGCGAACCTTATCCTCCAGGAATTCGGACATCTCCGATCCGATCGGTGGGGGAATGGAAATGTATCAGGATTGTCGCGATGAAATTGCCGGATTCTTGAATGAACTGATTGATCAAATCCCCCCCAGAGAGAACCGGCCCGATTAATCTGGCGTTTTTCCCATCGCGACCCCAGCCTCTTCGATCGGGAATCCCCCGATCAAAAGACCAGATCACTTCGGCATGTATTTGATAACAAGGCATTTTGACTTTTCCCTTAAGAGAGACATAGGATCTCCCGAAAGGCTCTGACGACGTTCCAAATCGGGATGAGACACCATCAGGGGTTCAGGTCATATTCAGGAAGACGGAGATTAGCGATGAAGATTGCCATCGCGAGCGATCATCGAGGAGTTCGAGTGAAAGGGCAGATTCTGTCCCAACTCCAAGATTTAGGTCACACAGGGATTGACTGCGGCCCTCAGGATATTGACAGCGTGGACTATCCCGACTACGCATTCCAAGTGGCCGATGCTGTCAGTCGGGGAGAAGTCGATCGTGGCATTTTGATTTGTGGCACAGGAATGGGAATGTGCATCGCGGCGAACAAGTTTCCTGGTGTTCGTGCCGTGACGTGCCATGATGATGTGACGGCGGAATACAGCCGACGGCACAACGATGCGAACATCATGTGCCTTTCCGCGGACATGCTGGGTGATCGGTTGCTCGACCGGATCGTCGAGATTTGGATGAAGACCGAATTCGAGGGGGGACGGCACCAGCGTCGTCTGGAGAAGATCCTAGAAAAGGAACAGGAGTTGAAAATGGGGCTGGATGGGGAAAAGAGCCCCTGTCTGGCGCCGTCTCAAAGCCCGGCGTCGAAATCCCCGTGATGGTCGACTCCCGTTCACGAACTGCCCCCTTGGTCATCGCTGAGAAGGGCATTAGTCAGGAAGTTGCCGACCAACAAACGGGATTCCCGGGTATCGTTTCCGTCCTTCAAGATCAGTCGACATTCAGAACCTTTATCAAAACCGGTTGAGCAGCGAGAGTGATCAGGTCGATTGCCATGCAAGGAATCCGAATCAGGCGAGTCCAGAGACGTGTCGATGCCGGATCCCGCCGCATGTCGAATGACACGGCCACCCCTACTCAAACAAGGTTCTGATCACGGTTTATGAGTCAATTCCGAGTCTGTGCAGTTCTCCCCGCCATCCTGTTCACTTCAGCAGGATCAGGAGCCAGGAGAGGCGTCGTTCGGTCCAAGGATTTGTTTTTCCCGAATCCCGCTCCCCGAATTCCGGTTGGAAATGGGGGGCTTTTTTCATTGAATGCCAAGCCACGTTTAGAAAATGGAGTGCAATTTCAAAATGGAACCCGCGTCCCTGAGATTTGCCAAAACACATGAATGGGTCGCCGTCGATGGGGACATCGCGACGATCGGGATCAGTGACTTTGCCGTCAAGGAATTGACAGACATCGTCCATTTGGAACTTCCCGAAC
>JAGQQQ010000701.1 GCA_020426125.1 Planctomycetaceae bacterium | reverse complement strand
GTATTGCGGAGATCCCAATGCCGCTGTGGTGCTGGTGTTGGTGGCTTGCAGGCTGTACTCGATCGTCCCGCCGGCCTGAATGGTCGTGATCGGCGTCTCCGTGGTGGCATTCAAGGCGTCTTTGACCAAGTCGACTTCGGGGGTCTCGACGGTAAACGTCCCGCCAGAACGTCCGGAGTCGCCGTTGTACTTCAGGTTCCCATTCCCGGAAGCCGCCTCTTGGTAGGGAGAGAGGCTGGCCTGTGTCAGACTGCCGGTCGCGACGTATTCATAAAAAACGAGGCCAACGACTCCCGTGTTATTCGCGGGAAGGTCCTTGTGGTACAGCTGATCTTCGAAGGCAATGATCTGTTCGGTGCCGTCGTTCAGTTTGACGACCAGGACCCCATAGGTTTTGACAAGCCGGAAATCTTCAGCTTCAAAGATCTCCGCGTTGCCGACCGGTTGCATCCAGATGTCGTGATCGGGAATTAGGTTTCCGTCGGCATCCAGCCCCCCAACAACCCGTCCCAGGTCGTACCAGATCCCTTGGAGTTGGACTTCGGCTCCTGGCGTGATGGCATTCTTGTCTGGACGCCATCCAAGCTGCTCTTCAAATGCGGTCAGATAGTTCTGGGGCACCTTGGATGTGGTGTTCGGCCAAATCTTGTTTGCCTGTGCCGAGATCTCGCTGCGCAGGGTCGCGGTGCCATTGGTGACGGCCTCAAGACTGCCGTCGACGGTGTCCTCAGCCGTCACCCAGATGTCATAGTTGAGCGAGACATCATCGTTGGGGTCAGACGTCGCCCCGGCCAGGGAGTTGCCGTTGTCATCAGTTGTCGGATAGGAGACCAGAAAGTATTCGACCCGAGTTTCTCCCGCAGCGAGATCTCCGATGAACCGATTGGCGTCGTGGGGACCGCCTTCATGTTGTAGCGAGAGGTCACCCACATAACTCGTCCCCCCGACCGTGGGATTCGAAAGCACGGGATACAACCCGATGCGGCCGTTGGCGTGGTCACCCGCGTAGACGAACACATCCGAGAGGGTATCCGCGCCGGTGTTGGTAATCTTCACGCCGATGTAGGCAGCGGACGGGCCTTCCTCAGGCTTATTGGAGTCCACCACAAAGTTTGGCGCCGCGATCACCTCGACTTGAAGGTCGCCGTCGGACGCGAGAATCCCTTGGTAGTTCTCCTGAGTCGGGGCGGCAACAACGATTCCTGTCTCCACGAGACCGTGTTGAACTTCGAGAATCCAATCGCCGCCACGAGACGCATGGCCCGTATCATCGCTGCTGGCGGCGACATCGGCACCGGTCGCGAGCGAGAGTGCCTCAACGGCCAACGATCCTTCGTCTCCCTCGGCGAAGCGACAGCCATACAAGAGGATATCGGCATCGGAACTCAGTGAAGTCCCGATAGCGGCCAAAGCCTCGCGGTACTCCCCCGACATGGTTTCCAAGTTGAGTCGGGAGGTGCCGAGGAGAAGTTCGCCCGGGGTCGCATGAGAGATGATATGCAAGGCGTCGATGTCGGTCCGCCCCGCGATCGCGGCCTGAATTTGGGCGAGTCCGTCTCCATTGCGATTGAGAAAGTGAACTTCCAGCGTCTCATCTTGAAGAAGATCGGGGACGAGTTCCTCGTAATGACCAACTCGTTTGTCCACAAAGACCAACTCAGTGCGTTGTTCCTGTTGCACGTGCTCGGCGAGATCCGTCGCGGGATTCTGGGCGACGGCCACATCTTCGACGGCAGGCGTCAGCGGATCTTCGAGAGGACCATCGAATTGAGGGAGGAGTCCATCTGGAACCGCGTCGAATAACAGGCGGTCCTCAAGTTGCTCGTGCAATCGCTTTGAACGGAGAAGGCGACGATTCTTTCCAGAGAAGTTCGTTGACGACATCATTAACGACCGTAGGGGAACGACTGTTTGTCCGGTGAACCCATCCCGTATAAGAGAGGGGTTCGTATACAAGCAGTAGCTCAAATCGGGCAGCCTACTGTCGAATTGCAACGTTTTCCCGTTTCCGTAACTCAACTTTCTTACGGGACGATTACAATCGGCGCCAACCTTCAAAATGAACTCTTTGACATCGAGTTTGGCAGATTCCGCACATGGCTTTTTCCGCACATCCGATCTGATCGTTTGAAATGCGGGGACTGCGGGAACGCGATCCGTCGATCGGATCAGCAGCGGCCAGAAAGCCGTTTTGTTCCCCAGCACTCATCCTGGCCGAATTCTCAGAATGGGTCGAAATCACGTGCATGACTTCTTTCAGAGAGGTGGACAACGAATCGCGGAAGGCTCCAACGGAGTCCCCCGATGGTCTGGACGAGTTCCGTTCAGGGAGTTGAGGGGCTTTGACGGAGGCGTCATCCGTTTTCTGAGAAGGCCTCCATTTTGAACCAAGCGAGCGCGACGGGCGGAGGGGGTTTCCGGTTGTTGAGAATGGTCCATCATCTGTCTGGATGAAGAGTCAACCAAATCTCAGACTCGCCAAAGGCATCGGCAGCACCCGCCGGGTGAGCAACTATGTCAGGATTTCATGAACGACCTTCCCGTGAACATCGGTGAGACGCATGTCTCGTCCGCTGTGGCGAATCGTTAATTGCTCGTGGTTCACGCCAAGGACGTGCAACATCGTGGCGTGAAGGTCGTGAATCTCCAGCCGATTCTCGATGGCGTGATAGCCGTATTCATCGGTCGCCCCATAGGCCATTCCCCCTTGGACACCGCCGCCGGCCATCCAGATTGTGAAGCCGAAGGGGTTATGATCGCGACCATCGGAACCCTGTGCGAAGGGAGTCCTGCCAAATTCACCGGCCCAGATGACAAGGGTTTCCTCCAACAAACCGCGAGCCTTGAGATCGGTCAGCAGCGCGGCGATCGGCTGATCGAC
>JAGQQQ010000700.1 GCA_020426125.1 Planctomycetaceae bacterium | reverse complement strand
GTCCGCCGGTAAGGTGTGACCACTCGTGTTCGTCGGGTCGATCAGTGAAACGTGCGAGACCATGTGCTGGTCGGTCTGGGAAAACGGGGTAAGAACGCCAGTCCTTGGCGGTCACGGAAACCTGAATCGCTAAGCGAGTTTCAACAGCACGCCCCCGTTGATTGTTTGGAATCCCCTTTCTTGAAATGGGATTCTCGCCGGGGCTTTCTCACCAAGTTGTAGGTTTGAGAAATCATCGAGCTCCCGAGCAAGACTCGTTGGCCGGTGACGCTTGTGGCACGAAATCCGAATTGGGCAGCCACTCTTCAAACGGAATCGCCAATTCGGCGGTGGCTGATCATGGATTTCTTGACTCGGACATGGGGACCGCCCCTAGAAGAATCGAAAAGGAGGGGACAATGAAAATGTTGCTCATGGGCCTGATGGTTGGGGCCTTTGGAATGATGGTGGTGATGTCGTATCATGTCGTCCGGACGACGGAGGGAGTCATCATGATCTCCCGCGTCCATCAGCCGCCGTTTCGCTCGGCGTATCTCGATGTTCGAACCTGGGATCTTGACAAATCCCGAGCCTATCCAGAATTCGTCGAAGCGGTGGTCAAATCGGGTCAGACGGAACTTCTCGTTCAGGGGACGGCCGCTGGAGCCATGTCGGGCGTGAATGACGTTTTGGAGGAACTGAATCCTGGGAATGTCTCGGAGAACGCCCGCAATGCCATGAAGGCGCTGGTTCCGATCAATTTCACAAATGCCGAGGGAGAGACCATCGAGCAGGTGACAGTCCCGGATCCCGTTCTTCCATCCTCTGCGGATGGCAGCCAACTGGGAGACCCCGCCACGTTTCCTCAGCGAGCGACTGCACCCGTGCGAATCCTGGACTCGGCGAGTCACACGCCGTCACCAGCATACGAAACCCAAAGCGATTCCGAGCCAGCGCAAAGGTCCCTGGACCAAATCCTCGGTGCTCTCGGAATGGCATCAAGCGTGGCGCCTCGAAGTGTGGTTGAAAAGAACTTCAGTCAAGCCCTTCCGACGGAGCTTGCCAAGTCAATGTCGGAGGCCGTACGACAACCCGATGTCTCGACATTCCCCACGACTCCGCAGACAGCGGTTCAACAGCCGATTCAAGACATTGTCCGAACCGAGGTGGAAAAGGCCGTATCTGACACCTTGATCCAGCCACAACAACAATTATCCTCGAAAGAATGGATTGATGGGCTGGTCCGTTCTCTTGTGACGCCAGAAAGTGACACCGCCGTTCCCCGCATTGTTCCCCAACAAAGTCTTGCATATCCCAAAGTGGAAGTGGAGGCTCCCGTTCCCGGCGCAAACACGATCTTTCCCAATATCTTCGAATTTCCCGATAACGCTCCGTCGGCCAGCCAGACCGAATTCCTGCCGAACGTACGCGCCTTCTGACCATTCTTGTTCCACTGATTGACCCCGCGCGTGGCTCTTCGCGCGTCTGACTTGTCAGATCTCAGAAGACAATCAAGTGTCACTCCCAGGTGGCTCGCGGCAACAGAGCTGACGGCGCGCCGGTCTTGTCCGACCGTCCCCTGAGAGGACCGATTGAGTCGATCGCTCCCATTCGATTGATCGCAATCACCCTGAACTGGGGCTTCTTTCATACCGGGGTATCTCTCGCCCGGCAAATGAGTGGGTGGCCGGCTTCCGCCAACTCACCGCGACAGGGGCGACAGGGGAAAACCGGAATTTTCCCCATCACGCGAAAACTTCTGATATTCTCCGTGATATGCAACGAGCAATGGCGCTTTCCTGAATGGTTTTCAGAGCCGCTGTTCCCCCATCGGAGCCCGACAATGCTCAAACGCTCGACATTCTCTTCCCTTCTGCTTCTCGTCGTCACGTCGTCCGAATTGCTGGCTCAGCCGTTGCCATTTGAGTCGACGGTGGAGACCTTTCGCTCCGAGGAAGGCGAAATCATGGCGTTTGCTGTCCGACTGGAACAGCCATTCCTGGCGGAACAGTTTGAAAAGAGTAATACACTGAGACTGGAGCCAGCTGACGAGTCGGCGTATTTGATTTACCCAAAAGCGACTAAGTTTCGCCAAAAGCATGCGGACTTTTACGGTCGATTGAAGGGGAAAGGTTCAGCCAAACTGAAACTCTCTTACGAAGTCGTGACTGAGGATCTCGCGGGAGAACCAAAGGTCGATGTCCGCACAACGGAAATCGAGGTCCCGATTCCCAGTACTCCAACAGGAATTGAAAACATCCATCAGGAATGGGCAAGACGCCAGAATTCCCACTTCGCCGATCTCTTGAGGTACTACCCCGAAACATCTTTTTTTGAGTATGTCTTGCTCCAATCGGAAGACCGGTATGGAGTCAAGCCGCCCCCCATTCCCTCCGCGACCTCGCATCGAACCACGAATACCGAGGCCGGACTGTACTACACCTTCAGCGGGGGACTGGGAGTCCAGCAAGCACTGCAATGCGAAGTTCTGCAAGGCAACGTTCGCGCCGGCGATCTGTCTGTTCACATCAGCCAATTGAGTCCGCCTCAACTCCGATCTCCCAATTACCAGGAACTTCTCAAGCAGAAAGAGGACGAAGGGGTTTTGCCACGACCGCACGACCTTACGAAGGTGATCCCCCACGACCAGTATTTTCTGCATTTCGAATCCATGTCGTCCGTGAACGAATTGATGGATCTCTCCACGGAATGGGGAGAAAACTTCCTTCGAATGTTCACCGTCAGTGCTCGCGACCACCACCTTCGAGAGAAATACGAAGACCAACTCTGCCTCCGCTGCGATCCCTTGTCGCAACTCTTCGGCGATCACGTGATCTCGGAAATGGCAATCACCGGATCGGACTTT
>JAGQQQ010000699.1 GCA_020426125.1 Planctomycetaceae bacterium | reverse complement strand
GGGAGATGGTCGAATACTACGGTCGCCTCTATGCGATGAACGAGGACCGATTGCAGGCCCGGCTGGAAGAGATCTTCACCAAGCTGCAGATGAATGAAATCCGGGATGTCCTCGGAGCCAAGATGTCGACTGGGATGAAGCAAAAGGTCTCAATTGCCCGCACGATTGTGCATGATCCTCCCGTTCTCATCTTTGATGAACCCACTTCGGGACTGGATGTGCTCGTCGCCCGGGCGGTCCTAGAGACAGTGGAATCACTGAAACACTTGGGGAAATGCATCATCTTTTCCACACACATCATGAGGGAAGTGGAAAAACTCTGTGATCGCGTGGCCGTGATCCACAAAGGAAAAATTCTCGACACGGGCACGGTTGCCGAGTTAGTGGAACGGCATCAGCAGCCAGATATCGAAGAAGTCTTTTTCAAGTTGATTCGCGACCTCGAACAGTCCCCTGCATCGAAGTTTGAGGTGGCCTGATCACGTTTCCAGGGTGACCGACAACCACAGACAAGAGATCCGACGCAGGCAACTCCGGAATTCCTATGACTTGGACGAATGTCAAACTGATTTTTCACCGCGAGCTCCGAGATCAGCTACGAGATCGGAGAACGCTGTTCATGGTGATCGTCCTGCCATTGCTACTCTATCCGGCGCTCGGTATCGGGTTGTTGAACATGACCCAGTCGTTGTCGTCGCAGCCCCAGAGAATCGTGGTGATTCGCGCTGAGGAGATGCCAACGCCCCCCCTCATCGTCGATGGAAAATTGCCGGACGTTCTACTTGACTATCCGGGCGACGCCGACTCGCTCAGAATCTTCACCGACGATCCCGTCGAACTGTCCGCAATCAGCGATGAAGAAACACGGATACAAATCGCTCAGTTCATTGAAGACTGGCCAAACCGGCTGGACGATCTGCGGCAGCTGGGCCTGGGGAAGCCGTTTCAAGAACCCTCGAATCTCTCCCCGGAGGGGAGGGCGTTGCAGGATCGTGTCGAATCCTGGTTTGAAACCGCCAAAGTCCAGGTTCTGATCGTCTTTCCCGAAGGATATCGCGAAGCCTACGACGCCTTGTCTGACCGATTGGCCGCGGGAGAACACCCCTCTGCGGAGGACTTCGAACTCCCGGAGGCCCTTGTGCTCCACAACAGTGCCAAGGAAAGATCGGAGATCGCGTATTCCCGGATCCGTCCGATTTTGTCGAACTGGGAAGACGAGTTGCTGAAAACCCGGCTTGCGGGGGCGAATCTCCCCGTGTCGCTACCGGATCCGGTCAAACTCATTCCCATCGATTTAGCGGCTCCGGATCAAATGCTGGCGAATATGTGGGGAAAGATGTTCCCCGCGCTTCTGGTGATCATGTCTGTCACGGGTGCCTTCTATCCAGCGATCGACTTGGGAGCCGGAGAGAAGGAACGGGGAACCATGGAGACCTTGCTCATTTCTCCGGCCACACGATCTGAAATCGTCATGGGAAAATTTCTCACCGTCGTCTTGTTCAGCCTGACGGCGGCTTTGTTGAATCTCGCCAGTATTGGCTTTACGGGCCAACGCATGATGCAGGCGGTCGCCTCGGCGCGAGGAGCGGCCGCGTTGGATCTGGGTGTTCCTCCACTGAGTGCGATTGTCTGCGTAATCTTCATCGCAGTCCCGTTGGCTTCGCTGTTCAGTGCGTTAAGCCTCGCCCTGGCCATGTTTGCGAAGAGTAGCAAGGAGGGGCAATATTATCTGACCCCCCTTCTTTTGGTGGCACTCGGCCTGACGGTCTTTTGTCTGTACCCGGGCGTGGAACTGACGCCGTTCTACAGTGTCCTGCCGGTCATTGGCCCCTCGCTATTACTGAAAGCGCTCCTTCTTGGGGACGTTGAGGGACTGCAAATCGGCTTTTACGTCTTCCCCGTTCTCGTCACGAGCGCGGCCTACTGTGGAATCGCTTTGTGGTGGGCAATCGAGCAGTTTCAACGGGAAGACATTTTGTTTCGGGAATCCGAGCAATTCGAGATTGGGCTTTGGATTCAGCACCTCCTCCGGGAGAAGCAAGCGACTCCCAGTTTTATGCAGGCCGGTTTCTGTTTCGTGATCATTGCCCTGATGCAGTTCCTATTCTTCACTTCGTTGCAGGAATCGCCGGAATTGCTGACTGGAGCTCGAAACATGGTCACCGTCCAGCTGATTTACTTGATCGCGACGGTTGGCGTGCCTCCGTTGATCATGGCATTGATTCTCACATCCAGTTTCCGAACCACGCTCAAATTGACCTGGCCGAATTGGCGGTTCCTGGGAGCGGCAATCGCGTTGGGCTTCGCTTTGCAGCCGCTCGCGCTAACCCTGCTTTCTCAACTCGATCGATTCTTTCCTCCGCTTCCCCCCGGAGCCGAGCGTGTGATGGCCGCCATGCAGGATGAGGCGGTTCCGTTCTGGCTGTCCCTGGCCGCGTTTGCCTTTGCTCCGGCGATCTGTGAGGAGTTGGCGTTTCGGGGATTTATCCTGAGCGGGCTGCAACGATCCGGGCGGACTTGGGTTCCCATCGTGATCTCGGCGGTTCTGTTTGGGGTGATTCACCTGATCCCTAAGCAGCAATTCAACGCCACACTGCTCGGACTTGTGATTGGCTTGCTCGCGGTGCGAAGCCAAAGTCTACTGCCTGGTGTCCTGTTCCACGCGATCTTTAACGGGACTCAAGTCTTGGCGACCCGGCTATCCGGCAAGCCGTTCCCGGGAGCCGAATGGCTAGTTCGAGTGAAATCGCACGGAACACAAGTCGACATTTCGTTTACTCCACTCCTGCTGACGCTCTGTGCCTTCGTCGCGACGTCTCTCTTGTATTGGCTCGTGCAACTGGGGCGCGACCAGAACCGACGACGTAAGGAACAGCAGATCGCCGATGAACGGATGTCACTGCACACAACCTGACTCAGACCCGTTTTCGAAGAGAGCCGGAATCATCCGTTAGGGCCGCTGTCGATTTCAAACTGGGAGTCGGGCGGCGCGGGCGCTCCGAGCTCTGCTCGGACGGAACCGCGATCAAGGGCTTCGGATTCGCGGGGCGTCTCTGCCACCCGTCGTGACTCTTTGTGGACCTTCCGAAAGTACGACCACCCAGAATAATTCGTCGACGCAGCCGCAAATTTCTTGACCCGAGGTATGCGGCGGGCGTACCATCTTAAGGAGGCTGATCAAGTAAGATAATCCACAAACTCGATAATCTTGGTGTCGAGTTGGGGGGGCTTGTCGGTGATTGCCGATGACTGATTTCGGTGGGATCAATCTGGGCCGGAAGTTCCTGGTTCAGGCGGACTCCAGTGAAGGGAATGGTGAACAATGCATATTCTTGGAACAGTCTTCGCTTGGCTTGCAGCGGTTGTCACAATTGTGGCGATTGTGCTGACGACGATGTTGTTGGATGTGCGGACCAAGTGGTTGGACCAGGTCGTTCAGAAGCAGGAGCAGGTCGAAAAAAGCATTGCCGACCTCGATAGCGCTGAGATTCAGGTTCGGCAACTCGAAGAAGAACTCCAGCGTGCGACCCTGTACTGGGGAGATGTCTGGACCGCTCCCGATTCTCAAGGCCCCGTCCCAGGCTCTCCCGGCCTGATCAGCGTGAATGTGGGGACATCGAAAGGGTTTTCCCAAGACGCTGAAGCGCTTGGCAAGGACATCAAGAATGCCACATATTTTGTGTTTAACACCAACAACGCCGGTGAAAGCCAATACTTGGGCGAGTTTCGTGTTGACGACCTCACGGCCGGGCAGGCGGGAATGCGACTGGCTCGGCGGCCCTATGCCGGGGAAGTCGAAACTTGGGCCCCCGGAAACTATCGGATCCGCGACCTGATGCCAGGAAATTGGATGGCGACCACCGCCAATCTGGAAGGCGAATGGCTCATCGCCAACACGAAGAAACGGAGCCAGGAATTGCAGTTAGACATTCTGAACAAAGAGATTCAAGCCTCTCAACGGGCTCTTGACCAACGCCTCGCCGAGCTCAACGGAGACGCT
>JAGQQQ010000698.1 GCA_020426125.1 Planctomycetaceae bacterium | reverse complement strand
AAGAAGAAGGCAGCCAAGAAGGCCGCCACAAAGAAGAAGGCAGCTCCAAAGAAAGCCGCCAAGAAAAAGGCCGCCACGAAAAAGAAGGCCGCCAAGAAGTCAGCCACGAAGAAATCAGCCAAGAAAGCAGCCAAAAAGAAAGCGAGCAAGAAGAAGTCGACCAAGAAGAAGTAATCTCTTCCCCCTTCGACTTTCTGATCGAGACGCTTTTCAGATCAGACGGTTGCAATCGGTACGGGATTCCAACGAAAACCGTATTCTATCGAGTACCATCTCACACAATACAGTCTCAATGGAAAAAGGCAGGCGAGCCGATTTGGTTCACCTGCCTTTTGTTTTGCGCGACCGAGAAGTCACGAGTTCCGGGTGACGAGGGAGATGTCCTCCGCTCGAATGATTCGACGGAACGTGCCAGTTCCCCTCAACAGGACGACTCCTCGCTCGCAGCACGGGTTCAAAGTCGGGTGAGTCCGTTCCGCAGGTGATCCATGACGCGCGGGGCCATCGCGGAAAAGTAAGTCCAGTCGTGTCCACTCACGTGCGTACTCAAATCACATTCAAACGGGACTCCGCTCGATCGCAATTTGCTCGCCAGCCGTTCACACCCTGAGTACCAACTGGGATCGTTTGGGTCGCAGCAGAAGAACTGGTGCTTCGGCCAGTTCAGCGGGTGGAGGTGCAGGATCGCCGTCTCCTGACGCGCGGCCTCCGCTTCGGAAAAGATTCGTTCCACCGCGAAGCCGCGTCCAAAGGCAATGTGGAAGTCCAGCGCTGGAGCCATCGCCGCGACAACAGGGAACGTCAACGCATGCCGATAAGCCAGATTGATGACCCCCTGCCCTCCGGAACTGACCCCCCAGAGCGCGATCTGAGGAGGTTGGACGCCAAATCTCTTGGTGATCCAGGATGTCAAATCATCACGGACAAACGCCATCGGCGTTTGCGATTCATCGAATAGCGGATCAACAACATCCAACCACCAGTTTTCGCGACAGGCCGGACGCACAACCGGAATGCCGGCCGCTTCGATGACGCGACGAAATTCGGACTGTTGCTGGAGCGACGTGCCAGCGAATCCCGACAAGAAAATGATCGCTCCAGAACTTTCCGGTGACTTTGGTGCGAATACCTCCAGTTCATAAACGCCGAGTTTGTCCGATTGCCACATCTTCTGAGTCCTCTTTTCGCCCCCTGGGCCTCGTGGGGAATTCCACACACGACGGGGACTTCGAGTGATTTGCCACAGGTCCCTTTGAGCCGTAATCTACTCGGACGATTCCACCTGACAACCCGCCCCAGAACGTTTTCCTGATACCCGTGACCCTGATCACTTCTCAAATCGAATTTGATTCCCTGTGCCAGCGAATTCGGAATGCCGGCATTGTGGCGTTTGACACAGAGTTCGTCTCCGAATCCTATCACCGGCCACGGCTTTGCCTGTTGCAGTTCGGGGTGGATGGGGAGACGCTCGCGGTGGACCCGTTTGCCGTCGACAATCTGCACCCCTGGTGGGAACTGATGGTCGACAACGAAACCACCGTCATCGTCCATGGCGGCCGGGAAGAGATCCGCTTCTGCCAATTCGCCACCCAACAACGCCCCCGACGACTGGTGGATGTTCAGATCGCCGAAGGGCTCCTCTCCCGGGGATTTCCGATCTCCTATTCCAATCTGGTCCAGCGTGTCCTGGGCAAATCTCTCCAACACGGGAAGGAAACCCGAACAGACTGGCAGCAGCGGCCCCTGGCGGACCAGCAACTTCGTTACGCCCTGGAAGACGTCCGTCACCTGACACAGGTCTGGCGGACGCAGCAAATGTCGTTGACAAAAACCGAGCGATTCGAATGGGCCGAAGCAGAGTTTGAACGCTTCATTGACGGTGTCCTCGCGGAAGAAGAACGAGACGGATGGCTGCGGCTTTCAGGCTGGAGTCGATTGAATCGGCGCGAGATGGCCGTCGCTCGTGAGCTTTATCTGTGGAGGCTTGGGGAAGCCGAACTGACAAACCGGCCCCAGAAAAGAATTCTCCGCGATGACCTGGTTCTGGAGTTGGCGCGCCGCCAACCCAAAACGGTGCGCGAACTGAATATGACGCGAGACATGAATCGACGGGACTATCAGCAGCACGCGGAG
>JAGQQQ010000697.1 GCA_020426125.1 Planctomycetaceae bacterium | reverse complement strand
CCGCCGCGATTCGCAGAACGCCTTGCCCCTGTTCGGACAGATTCTCCAGATCCTGTTTGGAAGCTTCGACCAGGAACTGCGCTCCCCCCGCCGCCGCGGCACTGGTGAGGGCGTCGCGGAACCACCGGTCTTGGACAAAATCCGACTTTGTTAGTAACGACGCCGCGAAGGGGGCCGCGACTTCAGGACGCTGCGTATCAGCGATCTTTAGGATGATGGCCAGTTGCACTTGAGGATCGGGTTCCGAGGTGACCATCGAGAGTGCCGTGTCCGCTTGAATCTCCGGGCGATCCGCGGGAACGGCCATCACGACGTTCCGACGGACTCCCGCGGATGGATGCTTCAGGGACTCCTCAATCGCGTCCAACACTTCGGGATGTTTGTCATTGATGACACCCAAACCAGACAGGGTCCAAACGGCGTGGATTGCTCCCACATTCAGACCGATTTCGTCCATCGATTCGTCTTCAAGCAACGTCACCAGCTGGGGAACGACCGACTTGTCACCACTTTCCACGAGCAATCGCTGTGCATGCTGTCGCACCAACATCACGGGATGGGTTAACGCTTGAACCCAGTCCGTAGGCTGCCTGCCAATGTCAAACGCTTCGCCGTCACCGGCTTCGTTGTAAACCACGCGATAGACGCGGCCATGTTTTTTGTCGCGAAGATCCGATTCGTAGGCGCGCCCCTTTCCAGTTTCGAAGCCATGGGGTGTGGGGTTGTGTTGGACAATGTAGTTGTACCAGTCGAGAACCCAGACGTTTCCATCGGGGCCGACTTCGGCCATGATCGGGGCGGACCATTCATCGTTGCTGGCAATCAGATTGATGGGGCTTGTTGATGTGTAACCGGCCCCCTCGCGGTTGAGGACAAATGTCCCAACCAGTTTCCCCGTTGGCCCGCAGACAAAGGCGGTGTGATTCCACCATGGACGCGGATAGTTCCGGGCGGTGTAGAGCGCATGTCCAGCGGCGGCGGTGTAGCCGCCATGTTGGTCGACCTGGCGGACCCGATCACTGATCGGCTTGAACAGATAGGTGTCCGCAATGGTTCGCAACTGGTCCGGTCCCCATCCTTTGACACGTTCGTAATACCGGTTGGGAATGGGCAAGAAGTTGCTGGGGTTTCGATTCGCGGTGGAACCGAAGATCAGTCCTTCTTCGCTGATGCCGAGACCCCAAGTGTTGTTGTCGGTGGAACGGAGGAATTCGATATCGGTCACCACAGGCTTGTCGTCGTGGGACAAACGGAACCTCCAGAACCCCATGCGAAAACTCGGCTGCTTCTCTCCGGACGGCTCGATGACCGGGGACGAATTGTTGTACCCCTGCATGGCGTAGATCCAGTTGTCGAGTCCATAACGGAAGTTACTGACGCCGCCGTGGGTATCGGTGAGTTCCCAATTGGAGATCAGGACGCGGCGCTCGTCGGCCTTGTCGTCGCCATTCGTGTCTTCTAACCAGAGTGTTTCGGTGCCGTTCTGAACGATCACGCCGTTGCGATGGAAGATGATCCCGGTCGGGATGCTGAGGTCGTCGGCGAAGAGCGTGAACTTGTCGGCAACATGGTCGCCGTCCGTGTCTTCACAGATCCGGATCCGATCGCGACCGTTGTTGCGAGGGTGCAGTTCGTTGGGGTAGTCAATCGTTTCACAGACCCAGAGCCGGCCCTGGTGATCCCAGTTCATCGCGATCGGCTTGCCTTCGAAGCTCGGTTCACTCGCGTAGAGTTCCACATGAAAGTCGACGGGGGTGACGAAGTGCTTGATCGACTCCGAGGCCGGGAGCGGGAGTTGCATCTTCGTTAGCGGCTCCCCCTGCGTTCCCCATTGGTTGCTGGGGAGATAGTTGGGAATCTTCGCTCCGACATCGACGTATTCGAAGGGTTGCACATCGGTCGGAAGCTCGGTCATCTCGGGAATGTCAAATCGGCTGGGATCGGTGTAGGGAGGGACCACAGACGGATCCCCGTCGCACGCCCAGCGAATTCCCCGCTCGACAAGATTGTGAAAACCGGGATGGCGAAACGTTCTTTGGTCATGACCCCACGCTGTGTAGAAGACGCGGCCCTCTCCCTCGGTCCGCACCCAGGTCCAGGGTTCGCGGTCTTGGCCTTCCGCCTGGTCGCCCTGCTCGCGGTACTCCAGAACCGTTCGGTTCTCTTCGTTGTGGCGGGTGTGGATGTAGGTCTCATCCCAACTTTGAAAGCTGTGATAGCCCTTCATGATCGGGTGTTCCGGTGCGGCGATGACCGTCGAAAAGACTTGGCCGCCGTGCCTCAGGAACTGGCCCCCCATCAAGGCAACGATCCGCTCGTCGTTGCGGAAACAGTAGGTCGCGCAGTGCAACGGAATGAAGGCTCCCCCGTCTCGAACGTACTTCAGCAGGGCGTCCGCTTGGTCCTTCTCAATGCGATCGATGTTGGCATACAGGACAAGGCCATCAAATTTCGACAATGTCTCTTGGGTGAGATTCGCGGGATCATCGGTGTATTTCAGCGAGATGTTCCGTTTCTCCAGTGCCGGCGCCAATTCGTGAAAACGGTCACCCGGGCGATGGTGGCCATTGTCTCCCAGAAACAGCAAGTTGAGAGGTTTTGGTTCGGCGGCCGAGGTCCAGGAACCGCCAGCAGCGGCGAGAACGGCGCAAGTCGAAAGGAGAAGTGTTCGGAACATACTGGCGAGCGTGGATTTGAATTGGAAAAATGAAGGGATTCTCGAAAGTGAAACGCTAAGGATTGTAGCGCATTGGACAACGGATAGAAACAATCGCCCGTGTCCTCCAGGGGAGAAATTCTCAGCGGCGACTCGACTCAAAAGCCAGCTAATACTGGATGTTGACATCCTCTTTCGATGGGGGTAGACTCGCAAATGTGGACATAGTTGTCCTGTTTTGTGTTCCGAGAACTTTTCCAAGGAGATTGTCTTGCGTTTCCTCCAACTCTCCCTTTCGAGCGGCGTTTTGGCGTGTGCCATCGCTGTTACCAGTTTGACCGCGGCCGAACCAGTGGCCGACGAGGCCGCTCTTGAGCGGACTCGCAACAAAGTCAAGATGCTGGACGACATCTACAAGACGGCCGTCGTCTTGGTGACGGAAAACTATGTCGAGGATGACGACGACCTGCCAGCAGGCGCGGCCTTCAAGAAGCTGTTTGAAGCGGTAGAGAAAAAAGGCTGGCACTCCGTCCGGCTACTGGACGCGACGGGGGATCCCTACGAACCGTCAAATGCTCCGAAGAAAGGATTCGAGCAACGGGCCGTGAAAAAGTTGCTCGATGGCGAAGCATGGTACGAGGAAACCGGAATGAAAGACGGGAAGCCGGTCATGATGGTAGCAACGCCGATCCCAGTCATCATGAAGAAATGCACACTCTGCCACGAACACTACT
>JAGQQQ010000696.1 GCA_020426125.1 Planctomycetaceae bacterium | reverse complement strand
CACGATCCACCCGTGTGCCCAAGGCCAGTCGATTTCTTTGCAGACCACTTCTAAGCAGGAACGGAATGCCTCGCTGGTGGACTTCTCTTGTTCGATCGGCGTGGGAATCAGAGGGAACCGGTCCCCGGATCCCGAAAACTCGATTGCATTCGCGGGCAGTTCCTTGGGATGACCATCGTCCTGAAGGGGACTGTGCCATTCTCGAAAACAGGCGATAAGAACTTGATCATCGGGCTGGCTGAAGGCCGTAAGTTCGAACGAACAGGTCTCGCCGCCGCGGCCCCTCGCCTGAAGAATCGTTCTGAGGCTCCGCCCGGCCCCGATCTGCTCTCGCAGGAAATTCCAGTCGCGGGCGGCAGAATCGGAAACCCGTGAAACGGAAATCCGGCTGTCCACGGACGCTCCGATCGCTTCAGCGGCACACCATCCAAAATACTCTTCGGCTCGAGAATTCCATTGACGGATCACCCCACGACGATCCACTACGACGATCGCGTCTGGAAAGGTGTTGACAAAGTTGTCCTGCCAGGAACCCACAAATCCACGTCCCTTTCGTTCTGTCCCGATCTCGTCACAGACTCAAGCGACGGGATTGAAGGGAAACCTACCCGGGCGTTCTTTCATCGATCGGCTGATTCGCCGCCGTCATCCGCGACGTCCACATGTTCAGAGGGCATCGTGACACTCTTTTTGACGTCGATCCCGTAGGTTGCGATCCGGTCACGGACTTTTCCTCGCGTAATTCCGAGAATCTCCGCGGCCCGGGACTGGTTTCCTTCGGTGTGGGAGAGGACCTGAGCCATGAGGTGCCGCTCCATCATCTCGACGGTTTCCGCGTACAGATTCGTGCTTGCCGCCTCCAGGCGACGGGCGATAAACTCAATCAGGTCCACTCTGGATCCTGAGGACGGCCCATCGCTCTCGTCCGCCTTTTTTGGCTTCCCACCGATGATGACCGGGGGAAGGCTATCGGGAGCGATGACCGTGCCCGTGGAATTGAGAACGGCCTGCCGGACAATCGACCGAAGTTCCCGGATATTCCCGGGCCAGTCATACGAAATCAGCGGGTCCAAAGCTTCCGCCGATATCCCTTTGATGTGGGAGAAACCCAAGTCTCGCGTCGCCTCCGATAGAAAGTGTTGCAGAAGCAATTTGACATCCGCTCCCCGATCACGAAGTGGGGGAAGCTCGATCACCACTCCATTGAGCCTGTATAACAGGTCGGCCCGGAATTGGCCGGATTCCACCATTCGATTGAGATCCCGGTTCGTGGCGGCGACGATGCGAACATCGGTTTGTATGACCTCGTTTCCGCCGACCCGTTCAAATCGTTGCTCTTGGAGCAGACGCAAAACTTTGGCCTGAACAACGAGTGCCATGTCCCCGATCTCGTCGAGGAAAATCGTGCCACCCTGACACTGCTCGAATTTTCCGATTCTCCGTTTGTCCGCTCCAGTGAACGCTCCCTTTTCGTGTCCGAACAACTCGCTTTCCAGCAGTGTGTCCGGAAGCGCCGCGCAGTTGACTTCCATGAATTGTTCGTTGGCCCGGCCACTATGCTGGTAAATGGCACGCGCCACCAATTCTTTTCCGGTCCCGCTTTCTCCCTGGATCAGGACGGGGATCTTTTGACTTGCGACGCGGCCAATCTGCTTAAAGACATCCAGCATCGCCTCACAACGACCGATCATCGCATCCCGAGGCGATCCACGTGAATCGGAAACTCCCAAGGCGACCGGAACACTCATGAGTTGACGGGTGCGAGCGGCATTCTCGACAAGTTCCGTCAGTTCCTCCAAATCGAGTGGTTTGGCCACGTAATCATAAGCGCCCAGTTGCATCGCTTCGATGGCCGTTTCGCTATCGGCCTCGCCCGTGATAAAGATCACGGGAACCCTCGTGTCGATCTCGCGAATTTTCTTGAACACATCCAGACCCGAGACGTCTCGCAGCACGAGATCCAACAGAATAACATCAGGGTCACACTCCCGAATCAGGTCCAAACCTTCCTGACCCGAACTGGCCAGGACCAGAGTGTGCCCGGCTTTCTCCAGCCCCCGTTGAACCAGTAACAAAACTGATCTGTCATCGTCGATGACGGCAATACGTGCCACGTCTTTTTCCTCTTCGAATTTCCTGAACGAATTCTGACCAGCCGGGGTCAGTCAAGTTGTCAACGACATCAGGGCAGAACAGGGATCGGCGGCAAAAAACGGTGACCACTCTGAATTCACGAACGAATACCAATCCGAGCCTTCGCGACGCGATGCGGAGATCGGCGCACCGAAGGGACTCCGCGAGCATAATCCCGTTGCTGTCCCGGTCAACGTTTTTTTTAGAACGCCCATTTCACCAATGTCGTGATCTTGTCCGAACACCAACAAACTCTGTCGTGATTTGAAACGCCGATCCCATCATCGCAAGTCGCCTTGACCCTCCCCGCTTCGTGCCATCCTCTTTCTTGCCATGCTACCAACCCCACCCGTTCGTCACCATCGACGGGCAAGCACGAGTCGGGCACAAATATGCATCCCCAAGGTTGGCAGATTGGAGGATTTGCGAAGCACATCGAAATCGAAAACTTGCTGGGCGGGAAGTGAACGCGGAATGTCGCAGATTTTTCGAAGGGAATTGTGTATGTCCCATGCGACATCCCCCCTTTGCTCCGAAAATCCGCGCGCCGAACCCCCACAAGATCCGCGACAATCCGCCGAATCCGCGTCATCCGCGTGCCATCATCAAAGATTCCTTGCTCGGCACAACCAACCTATCGTCACGAACAGACTTACTTGACAGCGCGTAGACTGACTGAGATACAACGAAAAATCGTGAACGAAACACTTAAGGTCCTTGCTCCCCTTCTCGCCCGGAATGAATGGAATCCCAATGAACCATCGACTGTTGTCGCTCGCAGTCGCCTTGCTGGCTGTCTTTTCTCCCTCGATTCCACTCTTGGCCGACGACCATCCTGATCGCGTCGCACACGATGGTGTTCCCCTAGGCCAGATCACCAACGGAGAATTCCAGGGCAGTCAGGTTTTCCCCGAGACCACGCGACAATACAGCGTTTATGTCCCCGCTCAATATTCTCCCGACAAGCCAGCCCATCTGATGGTCTTCATGGACGGCGCCGGCTATGCCCGTCCCAATGGAGCGTTCCGGGTCCCCATCGTGCTGGACAATCTCATTCATCAGGGGGACATTCCGGTGACGATCGCGGTCTTCGTCAATCCGGGAACCATTCCGCCCACTCGCGAGGGTGCCGCTCCCCGGAGCAATCGCTCTTTTGAGTATGACTCTCTTGGGGACCGTTATGCCACGTTTCTGATCGATGAGTTCTTGCCCGTCGCTCTGAAGGATCTCAAGGTATCCCCCAATCCGCAGGATCGAGCAGTGTGTGGAATTTCCTCCGGGGGAATCTGTGCGTTCACCGTTGCCTGGGAACGGCCGGACCAGTTCGGAAAGGTCCTCAGCCACATCGGTAGCTACACGAACATTCGCGGCGGCTGGGC
>JAGQQQ010000695.1 GCA_020426125.1 Planctomycetaceae bacterium | reverse complement strand
GATTTCTCCGGCGAACTCGCAGACAACACGGGGGCCTATCTGGTCGAGATTCGATCAGGGATGTCATCGGCGACCTTGGTCGAGCCCAAGGCTTCTTCGGATCAGAACTGACTGGCTCCGCCGGAACCAGGACTTCCACCTGAGGGTTCACCGCCTCCCGTGCGGGGAGCTTGTCCGGAGACTTCGAGGGTTTGTAAAGCGAGGTCCACTCGTTGACGGAACTGGGCGGACGTGGGGCCGGGAGTCACAAGCAGGACAACCGTTTGAATATCGCCTGAGGTCCGTTCGTAGGCCACTGCCTCATACGGGATATCCCCAATCGGTTCCGCGGGAACCACTCGCAAAGCGAGATAATCTTTCGGCACCGTGAACTGAGCGTGGTCATGATTTCGGGCAGGGTGAAATTCGCGGAAGCGGTGATTGTCCAACGCCTGCTGAGCTTCTCCTTCGGGAAACGCGACACCGAACGCATTCGCGAGTGAGATTTCCACGTCGGTGAGAAACTCCATGGGATCCGGACCGCCATCTTGAGCCGTGAGAAAGCGGTCGAAATTGCTCAATACATAGAGGTAAGCGTTGGCCGACTCTCCGGAATCGGTCGGGAACTCCGCCTGCCAGGCTTCGACGATTCCGGGGAGGCCGAGTGGCATATAGTCGGGCTGTCGGGGGTCTGGACCGTAGAACTGGTTTCCATCGTCGTCGGTCAGAACTTCCGGGCCGGCGAGCGGTTGGTTGAACGGCTGCGGCACGCGCATCGCCATGCCGACGTCCCCGCGTTTCCAGGGATTTTGGGCGAGGGCTCCGTCGAGCGTGGCGAGGTAGTTGTAAAGCTGTGTGGACCGTTGCAGCCGTTCTTCGTATTCCGCCAGCCCACACCCGGAGAGGGACATGGTCAGAGCCAGAGCGAGCAGACAACGCAGGAACGGATTCGGCATGACAGTTCTTTAGGAATTGTTCCAGGAAGATGGCTGACAACTTGCAGGGAAAACGAGAAGATACACCGAGATGGCAGGGAGATACCAGTTTGCTGGCCATTCGCCTGCCAAATCTGTCGAAAGAGTGTTTTTCTGGAAGGAACCGCCATGCCCGCGATGACGCCGCATCTTCGATCTCTGGTCCCCATGGAAGATGTGACCCTGATGATCTTCGGGGCCACCGGCGATCTCACCAGCCGAAAACTGATCCCCGCACTGTTTCGATTGCATGTGAACGGATTCCTTCCCGAGAAGATGCAGATCGTGGGGATTGCCCGTCGGGAGAAGACCACTGAACAGTTCTGCGAGGAGATTCGCTCGGAAATCGCCGACGACTTCACCGCCGCCCAACTCCAGGAACATTGGGGGTCGTTCACAGAAAAATTGAGTTACGTACGGACCGACATCTCCGACCCTGGGGACTACGAGTCGCTGAAACAGCAGATCGAGCATCTCGAAGGAGAAAACGGGCTCTCTGGGCGGCGGATCGTCTATCTCGCGCTGATGCCGAAGTTGTTCGAGGAATCGGTCGCGAATCTGGCCAAGGTGGGAATGGTTCCCCAGGATGCGAACCAGTTTCGTGTCGTGATCGAGAAGCCGTTTGGCCACGATCTTCAATCGGCTCACGAACTCTCTTCCGGACTGGCTCAGTACCTGCAAGAGGATCAGATCTTCCGGATCGACCACTACCTCGGGAAG
>JAGQQQ010000694.1 GCA_020426125.1 Planctomycetaceae bacterium | reverse complement strand
TGCGGCGACTCGTCGCCGCTTTGGATTGGGGGGAGTATGCTTTCGAAGAGCTAGCGGGTTTAATGGAAGTCGTCACCGGTTTTTGAAAGGAAAGCGGCGACGAGTCGCCGTACTCCCAAAAGCGGGTACGACAGAGGCTCAGATCAACTCGTGAATGACGTCACGATGATTCGTGAGGAATTGCGGGCGACCGTTGGGATCCTGGAGGGTGACCAGATCGGGATTGATCCCGAGTTGGTGGTAGATTGTCGTGAAGACTTCTTGCAAGTGGACAGGGCGATCCTCGGCCCGTTCGCCGAGGCGGTTGGTCGATCCGATCACCTGTCCATGGCGGAATCCCCCGCCTCCCAGGAAGAAGAAGCCGGCCTGGGGCCAGTGATCGCGGCCAGCATTGCGGTTGATTCGGGGCGTCCGTCCGAACTCGCCAGACAGCATGATGATGGTATCGTCCAGCCGCCCCGAGTTTTCCAAGTCTTCCATCAGACAGGCGAGGCCATTGTCGAGGCTGGGAAGTTTCTTCCGCATGGCGTCGAAGTTTTTGCCGTGCGTATCCCACCCGCCGATGGCAAACGCCACGTTCCGCACCCCCACATCGATGAGGCGGCGGGCGAGGAGAAAGTTCTGGCCATCGCGGTCCCGTTTGATGTTGTACCGCTCTTTGACGCTATCTGATTCTTTATTGACGTCGAGTGCGGTCGCGACATCGCCGGAGGTGATGATCCCGACGGCACGTTCACTGAAGCTGTCGATGGCTTCCATCATCCCTTGGCGGTCGATCGTACTTCGCATCCGATCGAAACCCTCCAGTAAGTGGTTTCGCTCACCAAACCGTTCTTCGGTGACGCGGCTGTTGAGCATCAGATTCTGGCGACCGATACTGTCGGGCCGATAGGCGGAGTGAACTTGTCCGAGAAAGCCCGGTTTGGTCCAGCCGGTCAGGTCGATGGAGGTCGGGGCGGTGCCGTTGGGAGTTTGGCAGGCGGGGCCGATGAGCTTGGACATGACCGCCCCGAGTCCTGGGTGGCCCCCCATATCCTTGAGTTCTTTTTGGGACCAACCGGAATCGGACTGTGTCGGAGCGTGTTCGTTGCTGAGTCCGACGATGGAGCGGATCAGCGAGAACTTGTCCCCATGAGAAGCAAGACGGGGCATCAGTTCACAGATGTCCATTCCCGAGGACTTCGTGGCGATGGGAGAAAACTCCCCTCGGAACTCTTTCGGAGCCTCCGGTTTCAGATCGAACGTGTCCATGTGCGTGGGACCGCCGGACAGGAAGATATTGATCACTGACTTTCCCGTCGCCCGGGCTCCAGCGGCGGCTTCGGCACGCAGCAAGTTGGGAAGCGTGAGACCGGCCACCCCGGCCGATCCAATCATCAAGAAGTCACGGCGAGAAAGGCCGTCGCAAAAAGAGCCCGACGAGAGAGATGAGTGAAATCGGATCATTAAACGTCTCCAGTGATGATCCTGTCAAAATGCCGAAACGCACAATCGAATACTCTACCCCCGCGAAATGGCGGAATCAACGGGATTTGATTTGAAAACTGCGGCAAAGTCCATTCTGATGCAGCGGCACGTCTGGCGTGGTTGAGAAACAAATCCGAACTATTTTCATCTTCCCGATCCGAAATTGCGTAAGGTCATCGAGTCCCCCAGCCGTTGGAATCCGAAGCGAGCTCTCGAATGAATGTGGTGTCCGTCCGTGATTTGTCCGTGCACTACGGCAACGTGCATGCCGTGCGCGGGATCTCGTTTGAAATTCCCAAAGGGGAGGTCTTCGGATTCATCGGACCAAACGGGGCCGGCAAGTCGTCGACCATTCGCGTGTTGGCAACGCTCCAAAAAAAGTTCGATGGCGTCGTCGAAGTCAACGGCGTCAATGTCCGCCAGAATCCCGACCGGGTCCGGGAAATGATCGGTTTCATGCCGGACTTCTTCGGCGTCTACGAAGACCTGACTTCGCGAGAGTATCTCCATTTCTTCGCCGCGGCGTATCGGATTCCCAAGGACCTGCGAGACGGGATCGTCGACGACGTCCTCGAACTGACGGATCTCAAGCACAAGATCGATGCGCCGGTCGATTCGTTGTCCCGGGGAATGAAACAACGGTTGGCACTCGCTCGCGTGTTGCTGCACGACCCCGACCTGATGCTCCTTGATGAACCGGCGTCTGGACTGGACCCCCGGGCGCGCATTGAGGTCCGGGAACTGCTGAAGACGATGCAGGAACTCGGCAAGACGATCTTAATATCGAGCCATATTCTGCATGAACTGGCTCAACTCTGTACCCGAATTGGTATCATCGAGGCGGGACAACTCGTCGCGGAAGGATCCTTGCAGGACATCTTTCATCAGCTTTCACTCAAACGGGTCGTCCATGTCCAGCTGGCAAAGTCCGGGGATGAGATCAGCGACGAGGTCCGGCAGATTTCGGGGGTCGACTCGGTGGAATTGCACACGGACCGGATGGCGATCCGTCTCAGAGAGGACGAGTTGTCCGTCGAAGATCTCCACGCGGAACTGGTCAAGCTGGGTGCTCGTATCCGCATGTTTCAGCCGGAGGCGATGGATATGGAAACCGCCTTCATGAAACTCACGGAAGGGGTGACGGCATGAGCCTTCGCAGAGACGCCATCGGCTTGCCGCTCCTCGCGAAGGAACTGATCGAACAGGCGGCCCGCAAGCGGACCTACGTCATTCGGAGCGTCTACGCATTGCTGCTGTTCAGTTTCTCGCTGCTGATTTTCTGGGGGACAGTCTACAGCCGGTCGAACTCGGCGTTTGGGATCCTGGGGCAGGGCCGGCAGATGTTCTTCGGCCTGTTCATGATCCAGATTATCGGAATCCTGTTGTTTACCCCGGCGCTGACCTGTGCCGCCGTGACGACGGAGAAAGAGCGCAACACGTTCGGCCTGCTGCTGCTCACCAAGTTGGGGCCGATGACAATACTGCTGGAAAAGTATCTGGCGCGGGTCATCGGCATCTCATCGTTTCTGATTTTGTCGCTGCCGTTGTTCGCGTATTGCTATGCGCTGGGCGGGATCGATCAGTATTCGGTCTGGATCGCATTCTTGTCGCTGTTCGTGTTAATGCTGGAGTTGGCGGCGTTGGGTTTGTTCTGTTCGTGCCTGTTTCGGACGACGGTGAGAGCCTTCATCGCGAGCTACATTTTGGGCTTCTTTCTGCTGTTTGGGCCGCTGTTTGCCGTCGAAATCTTTCGCATTGAGATCGTCTGGCGGGTTCTCTGGGGGTTTTGGTTTTGTACGGACGTTGTCGTCAACGTCTGCGGCTTCGCTGGGGCGCAGGTTGTTAAAGGAGTGTTTACTCTGGTCGGGGCGGACCTGGATACGATCTTTCGCCATCCGCCGGATTGGAGCGAGTTTACGACGAACTTTGGCCGATCGAACCGGCCCAATGAAGAAGCGTTGATGTTGTTTTTCCCCGTTGCTTCGGTCGCGGAGTCACTGGATCGAACCTTTTCCAAACCCATCCCTTGGCGGCAGGTGTTTGCGATGGTCCCGCCGCTCACGATGACGGGGTTCCTGTTACTCGCGTCTCGACTCGTCATCATCCGCCGCGCGTTTGTTCAGCCCCGCCATTACCTGATGCTACTGTTTCGCAAGCTGGACGGCTTCTTCGAACGGCTCAACAACAACCGCTGGACCAAAGGAAAAGTGCTCATCGACCCCAGCAATCGCCTCCCCGACAATGCCCCTGTTGCTTGGCGGGAGACGAGTAAGACGACGCTCGGTTCGGTGCAGTATCTCATCCGGCTCTTTCTCGCGATTGAGTTTCCCGTCCTCGCTCTGTGTCTGTTGGTGGTCATTTTGGATTCGGGAAATTCGCGCCGGCATGAAGGTCTCGCCGCGATCTATCTCATTGTCGCGTTGCTCTCGGTGTTGCTGGTGTGTGTGAAGTCGGCGATGTTGATCGCGGGGGAGCGGTCGCGGGAGACACTGGATGTCTTGCTCTCGACGCCCATCTCCGCCGAGGAACTGATCAAGCAGAAGTTCCAAGGGGTCTGGCGGCTGATCGTGGCGTTATGGATCCCGCTCCTGACGGTCGTCGGCTCCCACGCCTGGGTCATCTCGTTGCACAACAACGGGTTCTTCGCCCGCGCCTTGCGAGATCCGGAGCATTCAGCCGTTTGCAATTTCATCGTGCAAACCTCGTCGATCGCCATTCTCCTGCCGTTGTTCGCCTGGCTTT
>JAGQQQ010000693.1 GCA_020426125.1 Planctomycetaceae bacterium | reverse complement strand
GGAGGGGATGGCAATGACTTCCTCATTGGGAGCTATGGCATCGACACGGTCCTCGGCGGGGGCGGCAAGGATACGATTTATGGAGGGTTCTTTCCTGATGTCCCCGAACCGTATCTCGGGCATCAGTATCCCCGAGGCGATGAGGCGGCCGAGATGGCGGTCACCAGACTGGTGCGAATCAACAACAACCTCGATGTCACGGGAGACGACATCGAGAACCCGATGGACGACCCCAGCAATTACGTCACCATTATCCAAGGGGACATCGTCGATGGGGAGGAAGGGAGTGACCTCGTCTTCGGCACCGAAGGAGCGGACGTTTATCAATGGAAAGCCGGGACTCTCGCGTTAGAAACAATTTCCGATCCTGGAACCGGGACGTACAAAGATAGCCTGATCGTTGAAGGAATTCCCTCGACCGATGGATGGCTATTGGGGACCGGGACGTTCCAAGGCGAGGACTATTCGCGCGTCACTGCCTCCAAAGAGGGAACCGTGATCGGGACGATTCAGTTTCGCGGCATCGAACAATTGACCGTGCGAACGGAGGATGTCGCTTCAGAGTTCCGTGTTGATCCAGCTGCAGCCGACCTCTTGGCGAACTCTGGACTGACGCTCGTCAACGTCGAGCTTCCTTCCTTCGCTCGCGAAGTTGATTACGACATCATCGATAATGACGACGACGGAATCCCAGAAGATGTCATTACCCAATTTGGCCCACCACCGCTTCGCAACGGGACACAGGTCGTCGAGATTTATCTCTCGTCTGGCGGAGATGAGATTCGCGTTCAAGGACTCTCCGACGTCGATCAGAACGTCACGTCCATCACCGGATCGACTCCGATTCAATACCTGGTCTTTAACAGCAAGTTCGAATCGGATTCGTTGTTTGTCCATGCCGGAGCGGGAGACGATACGGTCATCATTGAACCAGAGGCCTCTCGGAATATCTTTACCGTTGTTGACGGCGGAGCGAATGACGACATCCTCCAAATTGTGGGTGGCAAGGAGACTTCCGTTCAAATCTTTGGCGGCCCAGGGAATGACACCTTAATCGCGGGGCCGGGAACGCATGTGGTGGCGGGAGAGACCGGGTCCGACACCTATCAGATTCCTGTTGCCCCGGACTCAATTGATATCGAGATTCGTGACACGTCGCCGAATCCCGTGGACATTGACACCCTCGATCTGTCCGCGCACTCCGGCTACGTGAACGTCGACTTGTCCAACATCGGCGGGAAGCAGACCGTTGCGACTAACGTGAACGTGACAATCTTTGGTTTCCTGGAGAATGTCATCGGCGGCTCCGGGCGAAATGATCTGACCGGCAATGATCGCAATAATGTCTTAATCGGCGGCGATGACCGGGACAATCTCTTCGGTCTGGGGGGCAATGACGTGCTGATCGGCGGAGGAGCCAATGACTTCCTCTATGGCGGTGATGGCGATGACGAGTTGGATGGCGGTTCCGGGAATGATGAGCTTTACGGTGACATCGGTGAAGACACGCTATTCGGAGGGGACGGAATCGACCGGCTGTTCGGCGGGGACAACGACGACCAGCTCTACGGCGGCCGCGGCAGCGATGAGATGTTCGGCGAAGGCGGAAATGACCTCCTTTACGATGGACGTGGCGACGACCTCTTCAATGGCGGCGCCGGCAACGACCTGTATCAGTTCATTTTCGATAGCACACCAAGCACCTCGACGCTCTGGCTTCAGGACTTGGACGATCTCGACTTCTCGACCGCCATTGAGAATCTGACGCTGGATCTCTCGGTCTTCAGCGTTCAGGAAGTCATTCCGAACCATTTCATCTTGCTCGTGGACCAAGGCGGAGCCGTTCGCAATGTGATGGGATCTTCCGGGCGGAACACGATTTTCGGCAACGACGAGGACAATCGGATTGTCGGTGGGGATCTGCCCGATTTATTGGTGGGCAACGGGGGGAATGACCATCTCATCTCCCTCGGTGGGAATGACACGGTGTACGGTGGAGATGGCCACGATACGATCGAAACCGGATCAGGGAACGATGACGCCTACGGTGGCGACGGAATCGACTTCCTTGTCGACGGCATCGGCAAGGACTGGCTCGTTGGCAATGCGGGGGATGACTGGTTCCTGCTCAATGAAAGCAATGCGTTCAGTGAGACGACCGTCACCGGCGGCAGCGAGATGGATACGATCTCGCTCGGAAACCATTTCCCTGGATCTGGCTACACCAGCGATGTCGTCCTCGATCTGAAAAAGCTCTATGTGACGGTGAATATCACTCCATTCAGCCCCATTCAGCATCGGCTCGTGATGATGGACCAGATTGAAGGGGCCACCGGCGGATCTGGAAACGATCACCTCATCGGCAACGATCTTGATAATTATTTAGATGGTTGGCTCGGAAGTGATTCTGTCGACGGGTACTGGGGGGATGATACCGTGGTCGGCGGTCAAGGAAATGATGAATTGCTGGGGGGAACGGGGAACGACCAGATCTTCGGCGGCACCGGCAACGACACGCTCATTGGCGGAATTGGGAATGACACCCAATACGGCGGGGACGGAGACGACACCCTCGGCGTCGGCCAGGATGTGGATGTCGCCGAAGGGGGAGACGGCAGCGACACTTATCTTTTTCAGTTCGATTATTATCCTAGCCGAACAACGATCTCGGATATTAGCTTTAACGAAATCGACACGCTCGACTTCTCCTCCGCGACGTTCGATCTCACCGTGGATTTGGGAGTCTTAAACACCGAGCAACTGATCGGACAGATCTACGCCGGGTCGGCCCTGACTCCTTATCCCTTTGGCGCGAAGCATCACTTGGTGTTGCGAAACAATCTGGACAATGCCATCGGCGGAAGAGGCAATGACCGTCTGTTGGGGAACGCGATCGCCAACGTCCTGTCAGGCGGAGGTGGGGGTGATCTCCTCTACGGGCGCAATGGCAATGATACCCTGATAGGTGGGAACGGTCTCGACTTCCTCTTTGGCGGTCTAGACAACGACACGCTTGATGGTGGCTTCGACCGACAGGCGGACCGACTCGATGGCGGCCCCGGAATCGATCTCGGCGTTCAGTACACCGTCAACAATTCGGCGGAAGACATCTTCGTGTCCGGAATCGAGAACGTCTCAACGACTACGCACACCGTTTACGACGACGTCATCGCTTGGGATGCTAACACCGGTCGCTGGAAACTTGGCATCTCCAACGGCACCCAATTCAGTGAGGTCGATGGCCCGGAATGGGATCCGTCTCAAGGTTGGGACGTGTTCACCGGCGACTTCAATGGCGACGGCCGAACGGACCTCGCTGGGCGCGACCACAATGGTTACTGGCACGTCGCCCTGAATCAGGGAAACAGCTTCCACAAGCAGCAATGGGGACGTTGGAGCACGAGTCACAACTGGGAGAATGTCCAGGTCGGCGATTTCAACGGCGACGGCCAGGATGACATTATCGGTCAGAACTCCTACGGCGAATGGTGCGTGGCTCTCTCCGGGGGAACCTACTTCCGGAATGAATGGTTCGGGAAATGGAGTCCCACGGGGTGGGGGACGATTCTCGTTGGCGATGTCGATGGCGACGCGAAGGACGATCTGATCGGCTTCGACTCGGCAACCGGACGCTGGTGGGTCGGCATTTCAGATGGCGCCGAATTCGCGACAAAGAGCTTCCTGCGTTGGAGCAATACGGCTGGCTGGCGAAACTTCTTCGTCGGCGATTTCAACGGCGACAATCGTGTGGATGTCCTCGCGCAGCAGGCCACCGGTCATTGGTTTCTGGGATACTCTGAAGGAGACCGGTTCCGCAGCCAGTATGCGAATCGCTGGGATCCCCAGGCGTTCAGCTCCTATCACATCGGGGACTTCAATGGAGATGGACGGGACGACTTCGCCGGCCGTCACCTCGGGGGCGCGTGGTGGATCAACCATTCCCTTGCGAATGGCCGCATGTCCGGCGTCTACGCAGGCCGCTGGTCCGCCACGCTCGAGTTCACGACGGTCACCGGCGACTTCAACGGCGACGGCCGCATCGACATCGCCGGAATCATCTCCACGCCCGGAGGCTGGTACACCGGAAGCTGGCTGGTCCTAAAGAACAACGGCTCCCAGTACAGCAATCAAGTCTTCGGGAAATGGACCACCCACCTGACCCCAGACGACCTCTTCAGCGGGGACATTTGGTAAATCATATGGTTCGCACGCGGATGTACCGACTCGGAGTTCGTCCCATGTCCGACCGAGAAGTGATCAGTTTGCAAGATCGGCGAGTTGGCGGAGAGCTTCTCGAATCTGAAACTGGACCGATCGCCTCTGCCGGACCAGAAGCCGAGAATGCACTTCACCGTCTGAATGACTTTGGGGATCCGAGGGTGAAGATGGGATGGCGAAGAAGTCAGCGGAGTGTTCTCGTTGGGTTCTCTCCAACAACAAGATTGCCCCGACGACGGCGTCCTCGTCACGTTGGTCGTCTGCGTTTCTCCACGTCTCCGGGGCAACCACTTGGCGAAGATACCGCTTCAATTCCTGAGGAGAGAATCCTTTCGGAGGATCATAGGCTTTAAACTCCACCGGATCCGATGGCCGCCATTGAGGATTCTCAAACACAAGTTCTCGGAGACGATCGAGTTGCTCTCGAATCTCATCCTGGTTCCATGATGTCTGGTGAACCATCATCAGTTCTCCCCTTCGGAAAAAGTTCATATCTCCGCCAATGGCATCAATTTCGCGCCAGGGACCCGACGTTGCCCGTTGAACCCACTCCTTGAATTCCAACTGATGCAGGAACTGAGGACGGACATCCGAAATCTCTTGGAACACCGTTGTGGAACGCTCTTCCCAACATGTTGTGTCTGCGATCACGACAATTCCGCGATCATTCAACAATTCAAACGTGCTGCTTCCCGATGTGAGGTATCGGTCGGAGAGTTTGAAGTCCGCCCTTTCATCGGGAAGCCAACCCGTCCCATACGTGGACGTGTCGACCCAAACATCGACTTGCCATTGCTCACTCAATAAACGCGCAATTTCCTCCAATGTGTTGTTTTCGAAGGATTGATTCTCGGAGCTTTTCATCGTGCGTCGGATTGCCTCATCGCGGTCGTTGAAGCCGACGCAGAAAGTTTCCTGGAAGTGCTCTAGTCCCCAATCAAGCGACTCT
>JAGQQQ010000692.1 GCA_020426125.1 Planctomycetaceae bacterium | reverse complement strand
GGCTGTTCCAGGCCTTGGCGACGAGAACTTCGCCGATCTCTCCCGCGTGGATTCGGTCGATTGCATCCTTCACACATGGGGTGCTGCGGCTTTGCGTGCCGACTTGGAGGACTTTGCCGGAGCGGGCGACCGCATCGGTCATCAAGCGGCCTTCTCGAATGTTGTGGCAGCAGGGCTTCTCGACGTAGACATGCTTACCCGCGTCGAGTGCCAGAATCGCGGCGGGGCCGTGCCAATGGTCGGGCGTCGCGATAAACACGGCTTCAATCTTCGAATTCTTGAGAACATCGCGGAGGTCGCCCGTCGCGTCGGGACGGCGGCCTGAGTTCTCTTCAACCTTCGTCACCGCGGATTGCAATCGATTGGTATCGACATCACAGACCGCAACAATTCGGACATCTTCACGTTGAGACAGCATCCCCACGTGGTTCATCCCCATCCCCCCGGTCCCGATGACCGCGATGGCGATCAGCCCATCTCCCTCGGCAGCGGGGGTAGTTTGATTGATGAGCGAGGCTGCTCCGAGCGCCGCAGACGTTTTGAGAAAACTTCGTCGGGTCGAATCACTCATCGCTGCGCCTATTTCGCTCGGTGTCCCTGAGACCTGATAAAACTGCTGAGCAGAATCATATCAACGGGCAGGCATGAATCCACCGATGAGAACGAGAATTGACGAATTGCGACGACAGAAAGTCCAATCCATTAATGAACGCGGAACGTCCGCCGCCCGACTTCCTGCTGGTCGATGCGGAACACAATCTGAAAGTCCCCGGGCTGGAGTCCAAGAGGAATAGTCCAGTTCACGAGGATTCGTGCGTGCTCTCGACCAGCGATATTGCCGAGTTGTTGGATCAACCGGCCATCGGAGTCCACAACGTCAACGCCAACCCACATGTCTTCATGGGGGACGATCAACCGAGCCTCAATGACCGCTGTCTCCCCTCGTTGAAAGTTGGTCCGCCGATTCGCGAGGATCCCGTTGATCGTCGTCGTGCCGACATCATAGGCAAAGAGCTTGTCTGCGGACGTGATTCGGACATCGTTCCGGAGAAGTTCAGCGGCGCGCTCTGAGGAAAGTGGACGGAGTTCATACTTCGCACCATCGGCCTGCCGGTAAGGATCTCGCTGCGCTTCCGCAGTGATCCCGAGCAGCATGAAGGTGGCCACGCACCCGGCGAATGCTGGCGTCCGTCCCCACCCCGTGGAATTTCCCATTTCAAAGCTTTTCACCCAGCGGAAAGGGTTTCCAAAGAGCCAAGTGCCGATTCGCTTGGCTTCCCCATTCGAGAGATAGCTCAGGTAAAGCGAGAGGTACAGCAAGGGGAATACAATCAACCCCAGAGTTAAATAGGTCAGCACGTGGAACACGATCCCGATCCCCAGCATGAAGAAACGGCCCCAGCCTTTCCAGACCAGCCATAGAAAGAGCGTTTCCCAGACCACAGTCACATACGCCAGTACAACGAGGATCGCGGGAAAGAGAGTCAGATACTCTCCCAAAGGATTCGGGTGATTCACATTGGTGAGCATCCAGAACGACATATGGTCCCCGGTGAAGTGGTTCGAAGTATGCAATTTCGTGGCGGCGGCCCCCAGGTAGGTGATCCCAATCAGCAGTTGGATCAACCGCTGTGGCCAGACGGCATGCCGCTTGGGCTTCTCCCCGCTCAGCCATTGGTCGACGGACCAGACTTCCCCGCATCCGGAGACACTGAGCAGCAGCATCGTATGAGCCCCGATCACAGTATACTTGGTCATCGTGCTGATACCGTCGATGATTCCAAAGTACGTCGACAACACAGCCGCTGCCAGGAGACAAAAGCGAGTCTTCCAGCCGAGACTGGCGCTAATCAAGAAGAAGATCAACGCCGTCTGCAACGCAATCGCCACCTCCGCTGGAAAGATGGGCAACAGGTCGACGTGTCCATACGACTCCCAGAACGGCGCGGGAGAACCGTCCGCCGAATACAATTCCCGAGCATGAAACCACCGGGGAATTGCACCGATCAGAAGGATCAAAGGAACGGCGATCCGAATCAGCGCCAGCGCGTAGGGGACTTCCCGGCGATGGAACCAGAGCGTCACACGTGACAGGAAGTCCCGGTGTTCGGATTTCAACGAGAAAAGGTTCATGGGGGCCATCTCCAGAATTCGAGGTCAGCGGGCCGTTCCCATCGGACGCAAAAAACCCACTTGGCGAATCTGATAGGGATTGGAACTCGAAAACGAGTCGGACGTCAGGTAGGGGCGTGAACGCGAGATGTCCTCACGAAGACGGGGATTGTCGATCAACGCTTGATAGGAGAGGTGGTTGGTCCAATCGAGGTGCCGCTGGGCCACTGCCCCGTTGGTCTCGTAGATGCCGCGTATGTAGTAGTAGCTTCGTTTCTCGCGAGGCTCCTCGTAACGCCGTTCCCAAAGGGAATCGGGGAGGTTGTACTTCTTTGACCAGACCTCATCGACCGCCAGAACTCGAACAATTGGCTCATGCTCAGTTTGGCGAAGCACATTCGCGGCGATCCTCCCGCAGTAGACGGCCGAATGGTCATAGTGGAACCGTCGATCGGCTCCAAATGGACGCAACTCCGGCCAAGGGGGCGAGACATCGTAATACTGGCCACTTTCCCCCTCGGCGATCAGATGGTGACGGTTCTCGAATGTGTCCCAGCCGCAAAACATGTCCCAAACCAGGAAATACATCCCCAAATGGGAATACGTCTTGTAGCCGACAAAGTGGGTGAACAGCCCGTAGCCGAGCAGTCCCAGATATCCGGCAATAAACAGATTGATCAGCCGACGTTTCACGGCAGCCTCCTTGCTGCGGGATGCGAACGAACCTGGGGACTATCAGCAAAAATACTGGGTCACGTCAA
>JAGQQQ010000691.1 GCA_020426125.1 Planctomycetaceae bacterium | reverse complement strand
GGCTGCGACGGACGGTCTTGCCATCAATCGGCAGGATCGGTTTGTCGACGCCGCTGGTGGCTTGGGCGGCCTCCTTCAGCGACATTAGCCAACCAGCGAAGCTGGCCTGAAACGCCTCCGGCTTCAGCCCGGCCAGCACGCGACGGAACACATCCTTGCCAGGGACACCTGCGGGCAAGTTGAGGCAACGTATTAAGAACTCGGCCTTAAGTGCTGCCCATTTTGCAATAGATGTGGGACCAGACGCCCCTGCCAGGATTGCTAAGATCGCAATCACCAGGACGCTCTCCAGCGGATGCTGGCGGTTGATGCTGGACCGGGGATCCTCCAACTGTGCAAAGAATCCTGTCACCTCTTCCAACCCGACTGAGACCGCCTTCGCCATTGTCCGTGCTCCGTTCTATAAAACATTCCATTCATTCGGAACACGGTATACCAATCACTTCAATCGAGCGCAAGCACGCCCACACCCCCACGATTGCCCAAAATGCGCGCTGGCCCTGGATAACAAGATTGCCGACGAGGCTGCGGTTAGCCACGATTTCGTTCGGCGAGTGAGGGATGAGTTGGCATTAAATGCTAACTCACCAGCAGCAAAGACCGCCGACCAGCCAAAAAAGGGCCGCGACGGAAAGATGTATCCGCCAAAACCTCCCAAGAAAAAGCCGACACCCGAAGCATCAAACGCACAACATTTTGCAGCGCTCGCAGGGCGGAAAAACCGTAAGTCATTGCGTGTGCGTTATTTGTCCGGGGCCGTTCGAGTCGCAGGGCGACTATCACGCAAAAAAACCAAGGAATTGACGGGTTTTCGTGAACCGTTTTGGGTATCTTTGCGTTTACGTCTTTGGTGCCAGTCGGGAGCCGATTCCCGATGCGTTCTTGTGCCAATTCGGAGCCGATCCGAAGGGACTCCCGCGAAGTGGTTTCGCGGGAGGGACAATTCAACATCCCTTCCAAAAGGTTCCGACAATGCGAAAACGAAGAACACGTTCACAGGTTTCCGGTTTGCCGTCCCACGGCTGGTATCTCGACAAGCATCTTTCCCGAATCCTTGGGATGTCGCTCGCGTCATTCCGGTTCGAGATTGAGCGCCAAAACGTCCCCCATCAGAAGTTCGGTCCCGTCCTTTCCGTTGACGTGGCCGAACTCCACAAGGTTCTGACGGGGGGCCGGGAAAATGTTTGAGCAGACAAGGCATTCCCTTCCCCAGACGGGGAACCACCTCGATTCCGAATGGGCCGACGCCATGGAAGTCAGCCTCAAGCAGTTCCGAAAGAACATTCGGGATGACGGGGTTCCCTACATGATGAGCGGCTCGCGAATGATCGTGAACGCCGAAGATTTCTATCAGAGACTGCGGGAAATCTCCCCGTTCAACTCCGGGAATGAAGGTGAGTAGCTTCCAGGTGACAACCAGGGCGGCCGGTTCCCGGTCCCCCGTTCTTTTGAGCCGACCGCGCGGGCCACCCGCTGGGGAACTTACGGCGATTTCTGACTGGGGCTTTTTGTTCCCCATTTTGTTCGCCGTTTTGTTCGGTCGGTTTGACGGACTCCCAGTTGCCAATGCGGACTTACGTCAGAAATTTTGTTCGGCGTTTTGTTTCCCGTTTTGTTCGGTCGCTTCTCGTGGCGAATCGACGCAAGTCAAAACTTACGGCGACGGGGATTTTCTCGTAACCCTTTCGTCAACCCTTTCCCAAACCCTTTCGGTATTCGACGTAGTCCCAAGCGCCAATCAGGGTTTACGTCGTGGGAAACCCTTTCCCAAACCCTTCCTCAAACCCTTCCAGCCAAACGGCGACAATTCGCCGTAACTTCAACCAGGGGAAAACCTATGGCTTCACTCTCACAACTGAAAAGCGGCTCTCGAATGATTCAATTCTCAGATAAGGACGGGATCCGCCGTTCGATGCGTCTCGGGAAAATGGATAAGAGGTCAGCCGAACGAATCCGCCGCCACGTTGAAAAGCTGATTGCCGCGTCATTCTCAGACCAGCCGATTGACGGGGAAACCGCCAAATGGCTGTCAGAATGCGGGAAGAAGATGCGTTCCAAGCTCGCCAATCTGGGGCTGATCGAACTTCAGGAGGACGAACAGGAAACCGAAAAGCTCACCTTGGGGCCGTTCACCGATCGATTCATCAAAAGCCGATCGTCAGTGAAGGAATCGACAAAAGTTGTCTGGCGACGCGCCCGGAAAGTTCTCGTCAAGTTCTTCGGAGAGGATCGGGAGATTTCCACCATCACGCTAGGCGAGGTCCGGGACTTCCGGGAATTCCTTCTCGAAGAGGGAAGGACAACGGCGAAGGACTCTCGAAAAACACCGTCGCCAAGATTCTTTCCGTCTCCGCTGGTATATTCGCCGATGCGGTCGACCGGGAACTACTCACGAAGAATCCCTTCGCTCACAAGAGCATTCCCCGAGCCGTGAGAGCAAACCAGGAAAAGGAATACTTCATTGACGAAGAACTCTCCCAGAAGATTCTCGACGCGCTTCCCGATGCTGAATGGCGTCTGATCTTTGCTCTTTGCCGATGGGGCGGGGTTCGGTGCCCGTCCGAAATCCTTCCGCTTCGCTGGGACGACATCTTGTGGGACGATGCCAAAATCGTCGTCACGTCCCCAAAAACCGAGCATCACGACAACAAGGGGACTCGCATCATTCCGCTTTTTCCAGAGATCAAGCCGCATCTTGACGAGGTCTGGGGGAACGCCAAGGACGGGGCCGAATTCGTGGTGACGAAGTATCGGACCACAAACGCGAATCTTCGGACGCAGTTCCACCGCTATCTCAAACGTGCGGGCATCATCCCGTGGCCGAAGCCGTTCCACAATCTTCGCGCCACCCGCGAAACGGAATTGCTGGACGTGTTCCCCATCCAGACCGTTTGCGCATGGATCGGGAATTCTCCGAACGTCGCCATGAGACATTACGCGATGGTCCGGGACGAACACTTCGCCAAGGCCGCTGGGAAGCCCGTCAGCAAGCCGGAAAAAAGCGCTGCGTCTGGCGCTGCGGACACTGCGGTATTTGAAGGTACAGACGGCGACAGGCCGTCAGAGAGTGGTGACAAAAATGCAGCATTTGACGAGGAAAATACCGTTCCGCCGCAAGAAATACCTTCGTGTCGCGATGAAATCAATGGTCGCAACAGGACTCGAACCTGTGACCTTCTGTTTGTAAGACAGATGCTCTAACCAACTGAGCTATGCGACCAGTAGGTAAAAACCTACGTTTTTGTTGTTTTTTGTCCTGGTGAATTCTTTGTTGACACCAGATCTGACACCACTTAGCCTAGATTAACGCCAAATCAATTCTTACAACCTAGACCGTCAGCATTCGGAGGCGAACTCCATGGCAAAGTCTAGCAAATCATCGACCGAGCGAAAATCAAAGCCAAGCAAACCCTATGAGGGATTTCCCCTTTTCCCACACGCATCAGGCCGATGGGCGAAAAAAATCCGGGGGAAACTTCACTACTTCGGTTACTGGAACCAATCGCCTGATGGAAATTGGCAAGCCGCACTCGATTTGTTTCAGAGGCAGAGAGATGACCTGTACGCAGGCCGAAAACCCCGGGATTCGAATTCGGAAGGGGTCGAGCTTCGTGATGTCTGCAACTCTTTTGTCACGTCAAAGCAAAACCTTCTGAACTCCGGAGAGCTTTCTCCTAGAACCTTCAGTGAATATCACAGGACATGCGAAAACTTAGACCTCAAACAAGCGATCATAGGAGCC
>JAGQQQ010000690.1 GCA_020426125.1 Planctomycetaceae bacterium | reverse complement strand
TCGCAACCTCCCGGAAGACGATGCCCGGGTGTTTCAACTCCGGGCGCAGATTGTGACCGAGTTTCTTCGCAAGATCCGAGCGATGCTCGATGAGATTTCCGTCGAGCGCGGAGAGGCGGAACGCCGCCTCAAGCTTGCCGTTTCCACATTTTCCACTCCTGAGGACAACAAGACGTTCGGACTGGATGTCGAACGGTGGATTGACGAGAAACTGATCGACCAGATCGGTATTGCCTGGTTCGCCTACTACACCAGCGGACTGAAAACGCGAAGCGGCGATACCGCTTACTATGCACGAATCACGGATGGGACGAACGTGAAAGTTTTCCCCTTCTACGTCGGCTGGAAAATGGAGAGCGCGGACGATTTGCAGCAGTCCGTCGCTCGCGACTACGAGAATGGAGCCGACGGGATCGCCGTCTGGGATCCGAATCAGTTTGTCTCCTGGGAGAAGGGACACAATCCCTATTGGCCCCTTGTGTCAAAACTCGGTCATCGCGAGCAAGTCCGAGACGGTTCACTTCTCTACAAACCAACGGCAATCCCACTCAAACGACTTGGCGAAAACCACTACAGCCGCTGGTACCCCAACACCGGATTTTGAAAACGTTGAAACCGTGTGTTCATCGAGTCAAACCGGTCATTACGTTGGTCTTTTCCTAAGCTTTCCGCCCCATCGCGAACTCCGTTATGCTTACTCCCGGTCAAACGCTCAAAGCTCAACTTGCCACCGACGCCCCTGTGGTCGGACTGATGGCGACGGACCATGCTTGGCCCTCGTTGGTCGAAATCTGCCAGCGAAGTGGACTGGATTATCTGATTGTCGATTGTGAGCACGGCAATTTCTCCGCTGAGTTGGTCTCACACATCTGTCAGATCGGACGACTCGCCAACTTTCCGGTTTTGGTGCGAACGATCTCGTGTGAGGAGACCGTCGTCAGACGCATCATCGACCTGGGGCCCTGTGGAATCCTGATTCCTTGCGTGGAATCGACCGAACAGCTCGATCAAGTGCGAGAGGCCGTGTTCATGCCTCCGCGAGGTCGACGGCGTCCCGGGGGAATGGGCAATTACTGGGTTCCAAACTTTCAATACAACACCTGGAAGAACGATTTTGAAGATCACTTCATCGTGATCCCGCAAATTGAATCAAAAACCGGCGTGGAGAATGTCGAAGCGATCGCGGCTCATCCGCTGGTGACCGCCGTGGGCTTGGGGCCGTATGACCTCTCGGCGGATCTCGGGTGTTGCTGGAATCCTGAACATGAACAATTCCTGGCCACCCTCGATCACATTAAATCTGTCGCCGATGCGGTCGGCAAGAAAGTGTGGGCCGGCTGCGACGGACCAGCACTGCGAGCCAAGGGTTACACGTTTCTCTGGGTGGGAACAGCCACCTCCATTCTCACGAATGCGCTTTCTCAAGTCGTGCAAAACCTGAAGGCTTCCGTCGATGGGCTCTCTATAGGAATGGAAACGCCCCCACCTGCCTGAAAGATTGCTCCGTGAGCGATGGTCATTTCTCTCGTTACAGGACAGTGGCCACGTTCCCATCTGGGCGCGCCCACATTTCGCAGGGCGCGTCGCGGAACGCCAGCGAAGAGATTTTCATCTCTGTCTTCACGTTGGACGACCGGGCAACTCGGCACTAGACGAACGAAGTTCCTGAAGAGACATTTCCCTAACCTTGGCTGGAGTTGGGAAGTGTCGATGGAATGATTGGGAAAACCGAGATCAACGCCTTGGGATCCCATCGCCCCCCTTGTTGTCTGAAATGGCTCCGGGGCAACAAGGATGACAGAGGTTCTGGAGATTCGGCATGGCGTCACCAAAGTGGAAGTCGGTTTGGTTGCGACCATCGGATTCGGGCGAGGAGCAGATCTCCGCGATAGCCCGCCCGAGGCAGCCATTCTCCAACGGTAATCCAGGACTCGTCGGGACTGACATTGGTCACGTGAAAGTTCCCCATCAATGCGACATGATCCGGGTCATTGACGCCGTCTCCGACGAGTGGGAGCACTACGTGTTCCGTCGACTTGATCAAACATCGGTTGTGCGTGTCGACCTGGGCCATCCAGAGTGGCGAGCGCCAACGGATGACATTCGCGTTGCTCACGTCTTTTCTGGTGTAGACCAAGAAGAGGCCTTCACTATGAGTCAACCAGTGTTGCTGAGTAGTCGACATTTCCAGAGGTGTTCCATCTTCCCAGCACCAGGCTTTCTTCTCTTGAAAATGGAGTCCATCGTCACTGACGCTGACGTAGCCTCGGTGATCTTCGGCACGAATGGTCATCCAAATCTGATTCTGAAATTCCGTGACACTGGGTTCGAGGAGGCCACGCCCCCGGTTGTTCACCAACGGAGGTCCTACGGTTTTGATATGGAGTTGCTCGCCATCAAACGAGGCGTGCACACCTGCGACCATTCGGTTCTCGGCTCGTGGACCAAATGTCAACGCCATTTGCACAGTCCCGTCTTCCATCACCGTTCTTTGACCACAGTTGTTGGAGTAAATGAAGCTTCCACGAGGATCATCCCAGTCGAGTTTCTTGCGCTGCGACCATTCTCCGGAAGGTGACCTCGTCACATACACCGGATACCGAGCAAGCTGCTCATTCCTGGCAAAGTAGTCTCCTTTGTAAAAGACAACATGTCCGAGAGCGAGCACGGACTTTGTCGGGGGATGGTACTGAGGCGTCACATCGCAGACACCGGCTTTGAGGCCATCATCTCGACCGGGAACCAAATCACGTCCCAGCGCGGGGATTGGTTCTGGCGTGGTCCAGGTGCTCCCCTGGTCCGTCGAGATGGACCAGTGAACGGGACCGAAGTAGTCCGATCCCCCGATCTCCTGCAGAGTCATGAGGACGATCGGATCACCGTCTTCACCCGGCATGGGACAGGCCCGGGGATGAAACCACGTCTGAGACTGACCGTCTCGATTGGACCAAATCGTCTGCTGTGAGATCGACTCGATGAGTGGCTTCGCCGCGAGGGCATCAAGACTCGGAAAACAGGACAAAACACAGCACGTCAGTATCGCTCGCAACATTTCACACCTTCCCATGGAACAGATCGCATTTCGATGGTCGCCAACCAGAGAGTCAAAAAAGGCTGTCCTGCCTTTGGATATTGGACTCAGGTCTTGTGAAGGATTCCGCTTCCCCCGTCGTCCGAAGGACCAACGTTCTGGCACATCCCGAAATCAATGGCCAGCAAATCATCACTTCTGATAGATGGGGAGATAGTGGTACTTGACGGACAGGCTGAGAACGGCCATCGATGTGGCATAGACGGCGCCGACGCCTTTTTCCGAACCGTTGTGAGCCGTCCAGGACCCGTCTTCAGCCTGCTTGGCGAGTAGCATCTCTTGGACCAACCTCCGGGCCGTCTCGGCGTGTTCCCCCCCCCGCTGATACATCCCCTGAGCGTAGTAGTAGGTGCCATAGGAGCAGAAACGCTCCTCCCATTTCGGGGGACGTTCCAAAAGCCAGTCGGCAGCGCCGATGACAAACGGAGAGTCGTACTCTCCGCAGACTTGCATCGCCAGCAGGCCTGCGGCGGTCATCGTAAAAGTGGGGTTGTTCTGATGGGGCTCGTAGCTGAATCCGCCAGCTTTCTTTTCAGGGAGTCCGTTGCGATCAAGAGGCGATGTGTAGGAACGTTTCAGATATTCCACGGCATCCGCGATCGCACTAGCGGGAACCTGCATGCCGTCGTTTCGGGCTGATCGCAGCGCCATCAGTTGCCAGACGGTTGCCGACAAATCGGAATCTTTTGAATGGGGCTCGTACCGCCATCCCCCGCGATAGTGTGTTGGTTTCCGTTCCTTCTGAGAACTGAGGATCACATCAATCGCCTTCTGACAACGGTCATGGATCAGTTGGTCCTGTTCCGGGCTGGCTCCCATGCCGAGCATTTCGGTCAACATCAGGGTGATGATCCCGTGGCCATACATCCGGGAGCCGTCGGCACGGCCGAAATACCCTTTGTCATCGACCCGATCCTCACGGAGGACAAACGCCAGTGCCCGAGACATGGCCTGCCCCTCGGGGGTCGGATCGGCTGGCTGGATCCCAACGCTCGCCATGGCCATGATGGACAACGCGGTCATCGTGGTGTCATGCCCCTTGTCGATGATGGCTCCATCGTCTCGCTGCTTACTGACGAGATACGCAATCGCTTTGTCCATTGCAATGTCAATTTCATCCTTCTGAAAGGCCGTCTCGGCTGGCGCCGCGATTGCGTCCTGGGCGTGGGCATTCACAGCCACAACGCAGCAGAAATGGATGATGACACATAGCGACACAAAGACGCTGGAAAGGAGCGAATACCCTCTTCGTTCGCAAATCAGAATCCACATGGATGAGTTGGCACCCTCAGAGTTTCTAAATCGGCGTTCATCGATCGTTTGACAAATGGAGGTTTCCGCCGAACGGTGACGATTTCGAATGCATCTTGCAGTCTTCGCGAATCACAGTCTTATGATTCACCGAGCATCGGTGAGGCGACCGATGGCATGTCCGTGATGTTGCAGCATTGCGCTCCATTCACTTTTTCTTGGCACGTTCTGCGAGGACGCGAAAATACGCCTCGATAGACTGCCGGTACTCTTCGGAAACGGCCTCTCCTCGCGCGGCATTGGTGTCTTCGGCGGACTTGTTGCGGAGTTTGCCCCAGTTGGCATTTTCCGTCCGGTTCACAAACTGGACATCGAACTCCCCGGTGTCGGCGGTCAGAGTCGGACTGTCCGAGGACTCATGCGCGGAACTCATGGCCTGGATGGCTTGTTGCTGCGATTGGCTTCGCTGTGCCGCGACGGTGGATTGCGCCACCTGAACTTGCTGGGCAAGGGAATCGAGCCTCGAAGGTGGGGCCGGAGTTCCTTCAGCCGCTTGAGCTGCGGCTCGCCGATCCAACTCGTCGAGTGTCTGGGCAAGTTGCTGCCCTCTCGCCAATTCCTCGGGGGAAAAGTTTGGCTTTTCCGAGCCAGGGGGAGTACTCCCCTCACCAGACTGCGTTGAATCGGCAGGCGGCGGACCTCCCCCCTCAATTGGAGTGCCGACGTCCGATGGAGGCATTGGCTGGCTACCGTCGTTCGGAGGAGAAGCCTCGCCGTTGTTCGACTCATTGGCCGCGATCAGCGGTTCGAGAATTCCCGTGAGCTGCTCAGCCTGCCTGGCCAAAGCGTTCTCCGCGTTCTCAACCGCACTTTGAGCTTTGAGTGCTTCTTCATTGGGGGAATTGGAATTTCCTGGTGGATTCTCAGCGGCCTGTTGAGCTTCGTTCACGGCCGCTTGTAACTGATTCTCGGCATTTGCCGATTCGTTATTGGCGACATCGCGGATGTTCTCCGATGCCTGTTGCAACGGTTCCACCGCACGGGGGTTGTTCAATCGGCGTTCATGCCGGGCGGCGCGTGCCACGTCTTCAGCTGCCTGCTGAACATCCTCTGTGATCTGCCCCTGACGTTCATTGGACGAAGCGAGCTGCTGTTGCGTGGGATTCAGTTCCTCACCGAAATTGGCGGATTCGGCCAGATTCTCGGACCGTTGCTTTAACTCTTCAGCGAGGGCCTTCGCGAAGTTGGTATACTGGTCAGCAACCTGTGTCGCAGGGTTGGGAGCATTCAGTTCCGGCAACTGGCGTTGGTTGACTTCGTCTTGCTGATCATGCGCTCGCTTCGCGTCAGCTTCTTCTCGTTGCTGAACCCGTTCGGCGGCGGCGAGCTTTTGTTTCTCCGCTTCGAGTCTTGCCTGCTGATTCGCCAAGTTATTCTTTCGTCCTTGATCATCTGGCTTTTGATTCAATTGCTGTTGAGCCTGCTGGACACTCCGTTCCACGTTCTGGACCTGACGCTTCTGGTTTTGAACGGCCTGCTCCGCACGACGTTTGGCGTCGTCCGCCTGCTTCGCGAGATTCTGAGCGTTCCGCTTCTGCTGGTCCTGAAACTGTTTCCGTGCCCGTTGCCAATTGTTCTTCTGTGTTTCGCGAGCCTTGTCGTCAGGGTGGATCTGTTCGTCCTTCCCCTTGTTGGTTTCGTCCTTGGCCTGATTCAATGCGTCGGACGCGGCCTGCATCGCGGACTGCGCTTCCTGAGCGGCCTGAGCGATATCGGCGAGAAGCTGCTCTTCGCGGACGCTGTTGGCCTTGTCCGCCGCGGTATTGAGCTGCCGTTGGGCTTCGGCGAGCTTTTCCCGAGCAGGCTCCGTTTTCCCCTGCGAGGATGCGTTCATTGCTTGAGCCACGAGTTCCCGGGACAGTCGTGAGGCTTCGGCTCCGAGTTCACGGAGATCTTCCGCGAGTTCCCGTTTCTTCGTCTGGAAATCCTGGTCGGAGCGTTCGTTTGCCCGTTGGACTTCCTGATCGTCTTGCGCCGCGTACTCAAGAGCGTTGCGAGCTTCCTGCAAAGTCTTCTGCGAGATCTCGGACAAGGCCTGTTGCATGGCCGGGTTGCGGGTGAGTTCGGCTTCAAGTTCTTGCATGAGTTCGGTTGCGTCCTGGGTGGCTACTTCCGCGAGCTGTTTGGAAGGCTCATAACGCTGGTCCATCTCACGGGCGATTTCCAGTTCCCGTTCGGCTTGCCGCAGGGCTTCACGAGTTTCAGCGACGTCCTGGCCGTCATTGAGTTTGGAAAAATGCTCCGCGACGAGTCCCAGTGCTTGAGCCGTCTTTTCCTGATTTTCCGCAGCCAGGGCGAGATCCTGCGACTGAGGTTCTCCGGGTTCTTTTTCCGCCGCGGATTGCAGGGCCTGGTTTGCCTGCGCCGCAGGCTGCTCGATCATGGCAATCGCATCATCGGCGTCACGAGCCCGTTC
>JAGQQQ010000689.1 GCA_020426125.1 Planctomycetaceae bacterium | reverse complement strand
GAACGCTGGGGCCGACACTGGCTGGATATCGTCGGGTATGCCGACTCCGAGGGATACACCGATGAAGACCGCGTGCGGAACCACGCATGGCGTTATCGCGATTACGTCATCCGGTCCTTCAACGCGGACAAACCATTTGACCTGTTTGTGCAGGAACAGTTGGCGGGGGACGAAATGGTGGCCCCTCCCTACAAGAACCTCAGCCAGGGCGACATCGATAAGCTCACGGCGACCGGCTTTTTGCGAATGGCACCCGATGGCACCGCGTCGGGCGGGATCGATCAGACCGAAGCCCGGAATCAAGTGGTCGCCGACACCCTTCAGATTGTCGGCAACTCACTTTTGGGGATGACGCTGCATTGTGCCCAGTGCCACGACCACCGCTACGATCCGATCCCTCAAGCGGACTATTACCGTCTGCGGGCCGTCTTTGAACCCGCACTTGACTGGAGGAACTGGAAAAACCCCGCCCAGCGACAGATTTCCCTCTACACCGATGCCGACCGGGAAGCCGCGAAACAACTCGAAGAGGAAGCGGTGGAAGTTGACAAGCAACGGGCGGCCAAAGCCGAAGAATACATCACACGAACACTCGAAGAGGAACTCCTCCTCGTCTCGGGGGAGATTCGGGACTCGCTTCGCACCGCTTACCGCACGCCCGCGAAAGAGCGGTCCGCTGAGCAACAGGCCTTGCTGAAAGAACATCCCAGCGTCGCCAACATCAGCACCGGTTCACTTTATCTGTACGACCGCCGCCGCGATGAACGGGCGCGCAAACTCGACGCGGAACGGAAACAGAAGGAAGAGCGATTTGTCGAGGAGACGCGACAGGCGGAACTCGCGAAAGTCCCCGAAGCCGACCGGGCGGCCGTCGAAGCCGCACTGAACGCCAAGGTCGAAACCCGCACCGCTGAGCAGAACAAATTGCTCGAAAAGTATCCAGGAGTGCTGGTCACGCTCGCCACACTGTCCGAGTTCAACCCGGAAGCGGCGAAAGAGATCGAGGCCGACCGCCAACTCGCCCAGGAACTCCGTTCGAGCAAGGCCGCGGATGACCTCAAAGAATATGCCGATCGGGCCGCAGCGATCCGTGCGAAGAAACCGATCGAAGGCTTCGTCCGGGTTTTGCAGGAAGTTCCTGGCACCGTTCCCGCGACGTTTGTCTTCCATCGCGGAGATCCCGAACAACCGAAGGATGCCGTTCTCCCGAGCGATTTGTCCATTTTGTCAGGTCGGCCTTCTCTCCCGGAAAACGATCCAGAGATCCCCTCGACGGGGCGCCGATTGGCCTTCGCCCGTCAACTGACCGATGGCACCCATCCCCTTTTCGCTCGTGCCATCGTCAACCGCATCTGGTTGCATCACTTCGGTCGGGGAATTGTCGAAACCCCAGGAGATTTTGGATTCCTCGGCGACCGGCCGACCCATCCCCAATTGCTGGATTGGCTCGCTGATGAGTTCGTTCAGTCCGGTTGGAGCGTCAAACATCTGCATCGTGTGATCATGTCTTCGACGGCTTACCGTCAATCATCCGTTGCCTCAGAATCGGGACGGGACAAAGACCCCGAGAATCGTCTGTATTCGCGTTATCCGCTCCGGCGACTGGAATCGGAGATCATTCGCGACGCGATCTTGTCCGTGACGGGGAAATACAATGACACTCCGTTTGGCGAGCCGATCCCCGTGATGGAAGACAGCGTCGGCCAGATTGTCCTGGGGATGGAAAATCTCGACGGCGAACGGAAGCCCGTCGACAAGGTGGATATGCACGGCGAGGAATACCGTCGAAGCATCTATGTGCAACTCCGCAGAACCCGCCTCCTCGCGATGTTCGAGACATTCGATGTCCCGAGTCTCAGCCCCACCTGCGAGCGAAGGACGTTTTCGACCGTTGCTCCACAGTCGCTATTCTTCATGAACAGCCCCCATGCGATTGACGCCGCGACCGATTTCGCCGACCGGCTTCTCGCCGAAGCCCCGGGAGCGACGGAGTCCCAAGTCCAACTGGCGTGGCAGTTGGCATTTTCTGAACAGCCGACCGCCGACGAACTTCGAAAAGGGACGCAGTTCATTGAGCAACAACAGAAAAATGTTCGGGACCAGAAGATCGAGACCGAGGATCCCAAGATTCAACGGGAAGCTCTATCCATCTTCTGCCAGGCGCTTCTCAGTTCAAATCGTTTTCTTTACGTCGAATAAGGTGTGCGACTGATGACACATCCGCATTGGCATATCGACCGCCGAGCCTTTTTGCAATCTGGGTCGTTCAGCCTGGGGCCCTTGGCACTGGCAATGCTGCTCCGAGATGAAGGGCTCCTCGCCGCTCCTACCAAGCCTCCAGTCCTGCAAGAAGAAATCAAAACGCTTGAGCCGCGACAGCCGCAGGCGCCGGCCCAGGCGAAGGCCATGATTTCCCTGTTCATGCAGGGCGGCCCCAGCCAGGTCGATCTGTTCGATCCCAAGCCGGA
>JAGQQQ010000688.1 GCA_020426125.1 Planctomycetaceae bacterium | reverse complement strand
GCCGGGGAGAACCATGGCACGCTTCCACAGACTCTGGGGGAGCTGGCGATTGACCACAGCCGTCGGATGAAGTGGTTTCAACAGGACAGCGTGCTCAACAACACGGTCATGTACGCCTGGATGGTGACAACCGTCTTCGTCTTCGTATCCGGGTTCATCATGTACTGGATTGTTCCCAAGTACAAGGAAATCTTTAACGACTTCGGAGTAGAACTTCCCAGGGTGACCAACTCATTTGTCCATCTGGCGGACTGGTTTGTGAACTACTGGTATCTGCTGATCCCGGCGATGGGAACCCCCTTCGTCATCATCTATGGGCTCATCGCCATTGGGGCTGGTCAATATCGCCGTCTTCCCGGCTTTTTGTACGGAGTCTGGCCCCGATTGACGACGCCATCGATCTTACGCAGCCTATCCGGTGTCGCAACGGCCGGGGAACCGATGGCCCAACTCCTCAGGGATCTTGCGGACACCGCTCCCAGTTGGCAGCTCATGTCGCGATACGATCGAATCCGAAGACGGGTCGAGGGAGGAGAGCAACTCCCGATCGCTCTGCAATTAGAGGGTGTCATTAATCTCCGCGAGATGGCCGCCTTGGATCATGCGACACACGTGGGGCACCTGCCTTGGGCTTTGACAGCCATCGCGGATCGAATTGAGGACTTGCGTCATCGCCGGATCCGGACGGTCATTGAGATTCTGAAGCCGTTCACGATCCTGTTCGTGGGACTGCTTGTATTTCTGTTTTGCGTGTCCATGTTTCTGCCGCTCGTCAAACTTTTGAACGAATTGTCATGACAATTTCCCGCCGAAAATCGAGCGCCTCTCGCAACGGCGTTTCACTGATGGAACTGATTGTCTCCTGCGGGGTGATTGTCGGCTTGGTGTCCGTGTTGATTCCGACCGTTCAACGGTATGCACAGGTCCGAAACGACCTGGCCATGCGTGACTTGGCAATCCGAGAGTTGCGAAACCTCGCGGAGCAGGGACTTTCCGGGACGCCGCATGGCGAACTGAAGCTTTCCGAGTGGTCAACTGAAAATCTCAAAGGGGCGGCTCTCGTCATCGACACGACTTGGGTGGACGATCCCCCTCTCCAGGAAGTGCGAATGTCCCTTCGTTGGCAAAACAGTGTGGGTGAAATGACGGCCGCTACGGAACTCCGTTACTGGCAATTAGCAAGCGAGGGGGAGCGCCGATGAGGAAACCGCCCCCCCCATCTCATAAGCCCGGGCGTTCCGGATGGACACTTGTTGAGTGCCTTTCGGTGATCTCCGTGATGGCGGTCATCTCCGTTGCCGGGACGAAAATGATCATTCTGTTGATGAATCTCGATACGGGAACCGCCCAGGACGTCGCGCAACGAGTGGCACTGGAACGTCTGGAAGATGCGCTCCGCGGTGACCTGAGGTTTGCAACCGACGTGGAACCGACAAATCCGGGTGACGGTACGACCGTCCTTGCCGTTTCGCGCGATCCAGAAGAATCGGTTCGCTATGTGTTCTCGTCCGGCCGAGTCCAACGGACGATCGGGGAAGGACGAGGAGCGCCGCGAGAGGCGTTTGTCCTGCCCGGCTTTGATTTCGATCTCCTCAAGGATGAAAGCCTGCTTCGTCTCACGATTCAACGCGATGCCAGAGTGACGGCCGATGATCAGTTCTTGGCCACTTCGAAGAATTCCAGACGTTTTGAATTTGTCATTCGGATCGGAGTTCCTGCAGTCGAGAGAGCCGAGGAGGATCAACGATGAAAGTACGCTCTTTCGACATGACGAAAGTCAATCCCCGTCGCGGGACGGCGTTGATCTTGGCCGTTCTACTATGTGTGGCGACCGGGGCGCTGTGCCTCACCATGACCCGCACGATTGTCCTATGGGAAGGGCACATCGAGCGTCGGCAACGGCACCACCAGGCTGAACTGTTCGCGGAGGCGGCTCTGCTTGCGACTCGCCGACGGATTCAGGAAACCGGAGACACAGATTTCGATTGGAAGTGGGGCATCGGTTTGGACGACTCGGGACGTCAAACCGGAGAAGCCAGGGTTTCCGTGATCAAGGCGAAATCCGCAGGACTTCTGGTGGCGAAAGTCACGGCGGATGTCCAATCGGGGACTCGGCGGCGGTCACGGGTTGTTCAGGAATTTTCGATGCAAATTTCGGAAGCCCCCCCCGAAGATTCCGAGTAATGGTCCCTGGCAGGGCGCAGGGCCACTGAGATTTCCCACGGAAAGTCATGTTTGCTCCCAGTTCATTGGGAAGTGAGAGATTTATGAAGACTGATCAGACATCCGCTTCGCGCCGACGTGCCGCCTTTACGGCGATTGAATTGCTTGTGGTCATTGCCATCATCGCGATTCTGATCGCACTGCTTCTTCCCGCTGTTCAACAGGCGAGAGAAGCGGCGAGGCGGATGCAATGTAAACAGAATCTGTTTCAGTTGAGTTTGGCGATCCATAATTATTATCAGGCCAACACCGTGCTTCCCCCCGGCAGCGTGAATCCGACTGGTCCGATCAAGCACGATGGAGCCGGATACAAGTTCGGATGGATCCCGCAGATTCTTCCCTATTTGGACGAGGGAATCGTCTATCGGAAATTCGATTTTTCCCAGTCAGCGTACTCTCCGGCCAACATGCAGATTGCTTCCTTTCCCCTGCCCATTCTGAACTGTCCGTCGTCCTGGGGAGGGGGGGGGACGAATTACGCGGCAGTCCACCACGATCGGGAAGCTCCAATCGATGTCGACAACAATGGGGTCATGTTCCTTAACAGCAGTATCCATTATGACGACATCACCGACGGCCGCCGCTGTACGCTAATGCTCGGCGAGAAGGTCGCTGGGAACTGGTCGCTGGGAAACCGAGATACTCTCCGCAATGGCAGCCACATTAATAATCAAGACGAAATGCAGAACTACCGCCAGTCGCGAAACAACTACTACACCGGCCAGCCCGATCCCAATGAACCGGTCCCCGACAATGCCGGGGATCAGAAATTGGATCCGGCGTTGTCCGTGGGGGGATTCGCCAGTTCGCATGCCGAAGGGGGCAATTACAGTTTCTGCGATGGCTCGGTCCGATTCCTCTCCGAACGGATGGACAAGCAAGTCTTTCAGAATCTCTGCAACCGGGCCGACGGAAACCTGCTGGGGGAATTTTGAGGCCGGACTTGAATGGGAACTGCTGATGAGACGCTTGATTCAGATTCATCGAAAACGGGGGTTCACCTGCGTCGAACTCATGATGGTGATCGCGATTATCACGCTGCTCGCGGCGATATTGTTGCCGGCGATTTCCAATGCACGCGAAACCGCTCGCCGTTCCATGTGCCGGAACAACATGATGCAAATCGGGTTGGCCCTTCACAACTATCATGATGCTCATCGTCTTTTCCCTCCTGGAACCGTGAATTCCCAGGGCCCCGTGCGAGAGGACAAACCCGGCCAGGGATTCAGTTGGATCGCCCGCATCTTGCCGTTTTTGGAAAAGGGACAACTCTTTCGGTCGCTCGACTTTCACCTGCCCGCGGATGATCCGAAAAATTTGAAGAATGCCCAACGGACTCCCGCGATTCTTGGTTGTCCTTCTTCTTCTCGGGTCGCGAATTGTTATGTGGGAGTTCACCATCATCAGGAAGCTCCCATCGACGTCGACAACACAGGCGTGTTGTTTCTCAACAGCAGCATCCGGTATGACGATATCCCCGACGGCCGGCGCTCCACGTTGCTCATCGGCGAAGCGGGGGATGCCGGTTCGTGGTCGATGGGGACCCGCGCGACATTGCGAAATGCCAGTCCGATGTTTACGCAGGACCAGTTGCAGGAACTTTTTGACAAACAGCCGGATTACTATCGGTCCCCTGATCCGTTACCCGTCCCCGATGCGAAAAGGGAGGATGCGTCCGCCCAGACCGATCCCACATTGCGAGTCGGTTCGTTCTCCAGTCAGCATTTGGGCGGCTGCAATTTCGTCCTTTGCGACGGCAGTCTCAAATTCCTTTCCCCACGCATGGACCAGACCACTTTCCAACGTTTGGCCCATCGATCCGATGGAAACCTGATTCGTGACTTTTAGTCGATTTTCTCCCACTCAGATTGACGCCCAACCCGGACAACGAGCGTGGCGTCCTGGTATGCTCCTCGTGCTGGGATTCTGTTTCTGGGGAGATGTCGAGATCCTCCTCGCGGCGGATTCTTCCCCAGATGATATTCAGGTAACCGAGGGGACATTCGGGTTCGACGGCGCGATTCAGTCCCGGCAGTTCCTCCCCTTGTCATTGAAGGTCCAGAACCTGTCCCCGTCCCCCTGGACCGGCACGTTGCGGATTTTCCGACGGACCGGACAGGGCCAACGCGTCGGGGCCGTCCTGGAGACGGAGGTCTCGCTACAACCAGAAGAAACGCGGTGGGTGCAGGTTGTTGTTTATGTTATCGATGACTTTGAGGAATGGCAGATCGAATGGGGTCCGGAGGAAGCCCATCGTTACGTGATGACGGGACTCAAACTGGGGCCGAAGCCGACCGTCCTGATTTATGATCCTGATGCGGTGACACCGTCTTCCGGCGTCTTGCGACGAATGCCCGAAGACTTGTTTCCGACCACCGTCGCGGGGGCTTCCGGTCTACGGGGGATCATTCTGGCACACAGTCCTTTCTGGCAGGGGGCAAGGGTGCGGTCCTTCCTCGAATGGCTCGAACTGGGAGGACGGGTCTACATTCTGCAAAATGACGATGGCCAGTTTCCGAACTTTCCCAAGGCTCTTGCCGTCCTCAATCGCTCCGAAACACGGTTTCAGATTGGGCAGGGAACGGTTCAACGGATTCCGCTTCGGGTGAACGAGATCACATTGGACCAAGCTCGGCAGCGAATTTTTCAGGACGACGACGTCGGACAGGGACGTCGGTTGCCGGTTCTGCTCCGACAACAGAACTACTACACCTCTGGCAATGCCCTGAACAGCGGATGGGATGCGGACACGGATCTCTTCACTCATCTGGCAGGGCTGGCGAGTTTCCAGCGACGATGGTGGTTAATCTTTCTTTGTGTGCTGCTGTATCTGCTGGCTTTGCATCCGTGGTGTTACCGGATTGGAACACTGGACCGGCATGTCCGGCGGTTTTATCTGGCATTCCTGGGATCGGTCGTCGCGTTCTCGTGTCTTTTCGTGTTCCTGGGGAGGCTCGGAGCGAGCGCTCAGAACCGCATTCGCTCGGCGGCTGTCGCCCATTCGCTCGGGGATGAGAGATACCTCGTCACTCAGTGGTCCTATCTCGCCGCAGCCCAGGCTGGCAGCTACGCCATTGAACACGCCACGACTGGGACCGGGTGTTCCACCGCTCAGGACATCGAGACGGTTTTGGGCCATGTCCGACTCGGGGATCCGGCCCGGTCGCAGTTTCAGATGCCGCCGGCTTCCACGAGGCAACTCGTTCACAAGGGCGCGCTTCGTTATCAGCGTCCTCGACCGCAATTGGGAGAGTTGGTGGCCGATCTGGATCGGCTGGAACGGCTTTCGTTCTCGATCGCAGGGTGTTACGAGACTGATCTCCTTCGTGTGACGGCCGCCTACCGGGGCAATTTGTACTTCCTCAAAGAGCAATCCGGCCAACTCGTTCTCGATCGCTCCAAACCGGCCGCGCCGCTCATCCAGGAATTGGGGAAAAACGAGACGCTGTTCAAGGCTCCGCTCATCTGGTGGATGGGAACCTCAACCCAGAAGAAAAAGGACTACTCCGAACAATTGCGATACCGGGAAATTGGGCGTTACCTGATTGGGAGTTCGTTTGGACTGACAACAGAAGTCGATCTCAACCGACTGAAATCGAGTGATGATGCCGTTCGGCTGATGGTGTTGGTCCCCATGCCGAGGGAATTCTTCTCGCTGGCTCCGGAGTTTACGGACCAGTCGGGGGCCGTGCTGTTCGTCTATGACTTTCCCGTGGATCGATCTGGGTCCCTGTGACCACATGGCGAGTCCTGGCCGATTTCCCGTTTGATCTCATGACTTGTGGTCTGGTGCCGCAACCATTCATAATCGCCCTCGGCCGAGGTCTCCATCTCAGACCTTCCGACAAACCTTCCGATCATCATCTCCGCTGTTGAGGAAATCCGATGCGATTGTTGACCGCGCTCTTGTTGTCCACCTGTTTGCTGACGGCCAGCCCCTGGGCTCAGGCGGAAGTTCCCGAAGGCAGGCCGTTTGGAGAAACAAAAGACGGCGTTCCCGTCGAACTTTACACGCTGAAGAACGACCACGGAATGACGGTCCGGTTGATGACACGGGGAGCAACCATCGTGAGCATCGAGGTTCCCGATAAAGATGGCCAGTCCGCCGATGTCACGCTGGGCTTCGACGACGTCGCTGGCTACGAGGGTGACGGCAACCAATATTTCGGAACGACGACTGGTCGCGTTGCGAATCGAATTGCCAGAGGAAAGTTCAAGCTGGATGGCCGAACTTATGCACTTGCCATCAACAATGAACCCAACCATTTGCACGGAGGTGTCGATCGCAGCCTTGATAAAGTCGTTTGGTCGGCAGAGGGATTTGAAAGTGACGAGGGGACCGGCGTGAAGTTCCATTACGTCAGTCCGCACGGTGAGGAAGGCTATCCCGGCACGCTGGATATGACGGTCACCATGTTGCTGAAGGCGGACGAGAACGCCATCGTCATCGACTATGTGGCGACAACCGATCAGGCGACGCCCGTCAATCTGACGAACCACAGCTATTTCAATCTCGCCGGAGAGGGGGCAGAGACCGTTTTGAATCACGAACTCCAACTCTTCGCGGACAACTACACCCCGACCGATGACACGCTTATCCCGACCGGCCAGATTGCCTCAGTGGAAGGGACTGAGTTGGACTTCCGCAAGCCGCACCAGATTGGCGAACGGATCAAATCGCTCGATGACACCGCCGCGATCGGCTATGACCACAATTTCGTCGTGAATGGTGACTGGGGCCAGCTTCGTCCTGTGGCTCGGTTGAAGGATCCCCAGTCGGGACGAGTCCTGGAGACCGAATCGACGGAGCCGGGAGTCCAGTTCTACTCGGGCAACTTTCTGAAAGGACAAGCTGGCAAAGGGGGCAAGGTCTATCCCCATCGCAGCGCGATCTGTTTGGAAACCCAGCATTATCCCGACTCCGTCAACCATCCGGAGTTCCCCACGACGATTCTCAAACCGGGGGAGACCTATCGTCACACCTGCGTTTACCGTTTCACTGTGGAATAGTCATCGAAATCTGTTACGTCTTTGGACGTGTTGCGTTTTTTTCCCGAGCGGAAAAAGTCGCCATCGTTCCCCAATTTCCAGCCCCGCGTTGGACGTTGCTCCAGCGAGGGGCTTTGTTGATTCTTGTCCATGTGTTGATTGACCTGGAGTCTTCGAATTCCATGGAATCGTCTTGCGGCCAAAAAACCGATGCGATGCAGTTGAATCTCCAAGGGCATTCGGGAAGATACTCGGCTTCCGCCCGCCGTGCCGTGACAATGGTTGGCAGCCGTTGAGCCTCCTACAGGAATGCCCGTCGATGCCCTTCTCCCAGTCCGAACTCCTGGAAGTGCGCTATACCAAGGAGAAAGGCCGAGCTGTCTTCGCGCGATGTCCCATCAAAAAGGGAACGATCCTGGAAAAGGTCCCCTGTATCATCGTCAGATGGGAAGACATCGAAGACTCGGAATTGGCTCACTACGTCTATACCTGGACGGAGAAGACCGTCGCGGTCGCGCTGGGATATGGGTCGCTCTACAATCACAGCTTCAATCCCAATGCCCGGTACGATGACCTTCGGCGCCAGGCAAAGGTTTATACTGCGATTCGCGACATCGCGGCTGGCGAGGAGATTACCATCAACTACAACGGGGACCCGAAAGATAAGACAAACGAGTTTGACTTCGAGATCCTCGATTGAGCGCTGGTCCCATGTGTGTCAACGAGCGGACTCCGCGCCGGGAGATGCTCCCATCGCCGCGGCCTGTCGGAGCAGGTCACTCGTCGCCGAAAGCCGTGGGTCATCCCGATCAAATCTTGTGGAACAGACCAGTTCGATGGGAAGCTGAATCGTGAAGCGGCTCCCCCTTCCAAACTCACTGACCAACAGCACCTCCCCTCCCAGAAGTTTGGAAAGTTCCTTGACGATCGAGAGCCCGAGTCCGGTT
>JAGQQQ010000687.1 GCA_020426125.1 Planctomycetaceae bacterium | reverse complement strand
CCGCCCCATTATGGATGGCTCCGTTGGGATTGAGCGACAAGGAACCCCAACTGTCGCGGCCAAGATGATCGTAATGGGCACCAATCACGATCGTTTCCTCTGACCGCGGACCTTGCGCGGGCAATGTTGCGACAACATTTTTCAATCGCTTGTGGCTTCGCACCAACTCGACATTCCCCGAGATCTCGGCGTGTGGCAATTCGCAGGAATGCGGTTGGCCCGTGGAATTGATTGTCGATTCCAACTCCCCGAGTGTCGTTCCGAGCGAGTCCTGAACCAGTTGTTCGACGATCTCCCGACGGACATGAACAACGGGAATGCCATTGGGAATATCGCCGTCTTCAATTTCCGTCTGAAGCAGGGATTCCTTCGGCTCAGCCGTTTCGTTGTCACTGGGGAGCTGATCAGCGGATTCCGCGTCGCGAACCCAGGCGTGGTCCGTACAAAGAATCACGGCCGCCGCCTGGTGTCGAATGGCGTTTTCGATTTTCGTATGGACATACGCATGCACGCTATGTTCGCGTTTGGTGCGATCCCCGACTGGCGCGACCCGTCGCGGCTCATGCCGCAACACGATGACGGCTTTCCCACGAACGTCCAGATTGGCGTAGTCGTCATAGCCAATTTCGTTGGCGGAGATCCCATAGCCCGCAAACGCAATGGAATGGGAGAACCTTCCTTGAGGGCTGGACATCAGGGCCGTAAAGTCGGCGCCGCGAATCAGGCTGTCGGATTGAAAAACTTCTGCAGAGAGTCGCATGTTCTGCACGTAGCCTTTTCGCGACGACGAAAACAAGTCGAATTCGTGGAATGGACCATCGGCATAGTGGTGGACGTTGAGATTGGCATTGCGATATTCCTCGGCGATGTATTGAGCGGCGAGTTCGAGCCCCCGCGTCCGGACTCCCCGTCCTTCCAACTCATCCGAGGCAAGGTAGACGACGGACTGGTAAAGCCTCTCCTCGGTTGCCTTCGCCGATCGATCCAGCGAAAGCGGCTCCCAGTCAAGCGTGGCCACCTCGACGGAATCGACATCATTTTCCGAAGTCTCCGTTTCCTCCGAATTGGTCTGGGACGCGGAGACGTCCGTCTGGGGTTCCGTTTTGGGAGTCGCTTCCGACGAATTCCGAGCCGAGCCGTTCTCGTTGGTCTTTCCCCGATCAACGGACGCCAGAGGCTGTCCAGTTGTCGCGTCTGGTGCGGAGTCGGTTGCAACACCAGTCGGAGCGTATAGGACGTCAACGCCGGGGAGCGATTCCAGCCCAATCAAACCGGCTGTGCCCATGCAAATGAACAGCGTCCCGATGATCAGCGACCTTGTACGACCACTTCGGCCGATTGAAATGTCAGACATCGATTGGCCTCGCTTTCCCGCGAAACACTTCACTCGCCCCGCGCATTTTTGCTTGTCAAAACCATGATCCATTTCGTCGACTCTCGTCCTTACCGTCATCGCAACACGTCAATCAACCGCAGGGAACTACGATCCGAATCCCGGATTTCGCCAACGACTGAGTTGTCCGAACACGGGGGGTTTGGTCCTGCACCTGAGAGAAGTCGCGCGACGACACTCGGACCGACAGAGTTTTGGTCGGAGCCGTAATGAGCCGGGAATCCGGCTTCAGAACGCACCATAACAAGATAGCCCAAGTTGCCAGAGCCACCGGCCCGGCGAACGTCACCGAATGTTCTTTGAGAACGTGGCCCAACTTCGTTGGTCCTTTCGAAGAAAGTTGGGGAAGGGCTTTCTTCAACATGCGGAAGAGCATGGTCCCCGCGAGCATCACTGCCACGATCGCGGCACTCAACACGAAGATCGCCAAAATGAGACGAAACCCGAGCCAACTTCCCAGCGCGGCCATCAGCTTCACGTCTCCCGCTCCGCCACCTCCGATGGCGAACAGAACGAACATGACGGTGAAGCCTCCCAGAAACCCCAACAGACTGGAACTGAGATGATGCCATCCATCAACAACAGACAACACGATGTGGAAAAAAAGCCCCGCTCCAAACATCGAAAACGTTAGCCAATTGGGAATTCTCCGCGTCTTCAAATCCCACACGGCGGCGATTGCCACAAACAGGCTGACCGATCCAATCAGTAATGCAAAACCGAGTTGAGACTCTGGAAATGGCGACATCTCAGATAAACACCTTTGGGAATCGATTCGACAATCTGCCGGCCATAAGGATCTTTTGGGGTAGACCTTCCCCCCCCGGAGTCAGGAGCAAAAAAGGTGCCCTTACCAAAGTGTTCGCATCCTAACTCATGAAATGTCGTCGATTGACTGCATGGCTGTTTCCTGAAGGGAGCGCTTTCGTCAACTTGTTGACAAAAGGAAACGGAAAGTTTGGATATTTGGAGAGTTTTTCCTTGGCGCATCTCACCCAACCGCTCTATTCTGCTGTGCTGAACTGGTAAGACCGGAAGATGCGTTATATCCCCGTTGCCCTGCACCGGAGAGACTCTCCAAACGGAGTTCAGGAGATTGCCCAGTTCCAAGAGAGACGGACAACGTTGCCGATCGTCGAGGGGAAGTTGGTTCCTCTGGTTGTCAATTGTGTGAACTTTTGGAATCTGGAACGGCATTTGTGGAAGTGGTCCAAGCGACCCCAAGGAGTGCGTTTCGGTCCTCCTGAGTTTTCTCATTCGCCGTCGTTCCGTCGGAGTAGTTCATGAACTCCCCTTTCGTTGCTTTCATCAGGGATCAGCAACTTCAAAAACAGATTTGCGATCATTTCCAATCGTTCTCGACGGAACCGATCGAGACGTGTGTCTCCGCAAAAGCCACGATGGCGAGTCTCTCATCGCTTCAAAATCCGACGCTCTTTTTTGATGCTCGGCTCTCGGAATTTGATGCGGAATCCGAAGCTCTGATCAACTCGTTGATGACGGATCTCGATGCTGTGAACGTCATCGTTCTCGGCGATGGCATTTATCCGTTGCGGATTTCCGCAGAGCTCAATTTATTAGAGGCAGGCCACCTGCTCGTAACGAACGACGGGGGGATTCGAGATCCGGACGAAATATTGGACAGGGTTGTCAGGACGGCTCGTCCCCGTCCCATTCCCCGTCTCTGTCAGGTGACGGCCGAGGGAATCACCGTCGGCAGCTATAACCCTGAGATGGCCCCAATGCTCAACGACCTGATGCGGGTCGCGCACCGGGACGTCACGTTATTAATCGTTGGGGAAACCGGGACCGGAAAGACGACACTTGCGAAGTTTATTCACAGTCGCTCACCT
>JAGQQQ010000686.1 GCA_020426125.1 Planctomycetaceae bacterium | reverse complement strand
CATGCTCGAAGCCCACGTCCAGCAAATAGAGAACCACGCCGAACGCCGACACGTCGAGAGCATCCTGACGACCGGACTTTCCAAGTTGAAGGCGAACGCATCCCTTGATGAGGTTCGCGAATTGATACTTTCCGCGAGTTCCACCGATTGGAGGCCGAACCAACGCTTCCGGCTCGAAGGCATCCCCTCGTCCGAATTCGCGACGGCGGACTATCGGCTCGACTATTGGGTCGATGATGTTTTGACCGTCGGGCAACCGGCCATCATCGCGGGGCAGTCCAAATCCCTGAAAACCTCGATCGCAATCGATCTCGGGATCTCGATCGCATCCGGGGGAAAGTTCCTCGGAGAACATCGAGTTCTCAGACCGGGAACCGTCGGCGTTATCAGCGGGGAAAGTGGTGAGGCCACTCTTCAGAACACCGCGCAACGAATTTGCACCTGCAAAGGTCTCGACCTCGCAGAACTCCCGATTATCTGGGAATTCAACATCCCCCAGATTTCTTCGCCCGAACACGTTCAGGAACTTCGCCGACACATTCAACGGCACAAGATCGAGGTTCTGATCCTCGATCCCGCCTATCTGGCACTCCTCGATGAAGAGTCGGCAAAGCATGCGTCCAACGTCTTCGCAATGGGGGCCGTTCTTCGTCAACTCTCGCGACTGATCGCAGACCTCGGAGTGACGCTCGTTCTCGTCCACCACGTTACAAAAGGGGCCGCGAGGGCGAACACCCGGCTCGGAGAACCGCCCGAACTGGAGGATATGGCGATGGCCGGTTTCGCGGAGTTTGCTCGGCAGTGGTTTCTGATCGGGCGTCGAAAAGCCTACGTCGACAACTCCGGGCACCACGAATTGTGGTTTCGCTGGGGAGGATCGGCGGGGCATGGCGGGCTCTCGGGACTCGACATTCGCGAAGGACGCAAAAAGGACGTCGGCGGGCGTTACTGGCAAGTCACCGTTCGCGATGCGGCAGAATGCTTTCAGGAACTCGAATCGAAGGAAGAAGCCCGATCCCGGGAGAAGAAGGAAGCCAAACAGGAACGGGAGATCGAGGAAGACATCCAGAAACTCGAAACAGTGTTCAAGAAGTTTCCCGCTGGGGAAACGGTCCGGGAACTAGCGGCAGCAGCAAAGCTTTCCAACGAACGAGCCCGGAAGGCCCTCAACGCGATGGAAGACGACAAACAGGCGGAACGCTGCGAAGTCACCAAAGCGAACGGACAGACCTATCCGGGATTCAAACCACTGGGACACACACCGGATGCACAGGCACACACACACGCGCACTCCCCTTAAGGGGGAGAGTCGCAGTGTGTGCGATGCCACTGTGATACACCGGGAACATTCGCAGTCGATTCCCAGTGAAACAGTGCAGCCCGAAAAGCGAATGGCTCGCCAGTGCCCCCGAGAATGAAAACGATCGCAACGAATCGCACGAGCAAGCGGACCGGGCAGACCTCCCCCTGACCCCCATCATTCACGAGCAAACAAAACAAACTGACAAGCCGTCTCCCGAGTGTGCGATTCGGGGAGTCGACTTACCGGAAGGACCCGAGCGACGGGGGGGGAGGGGCGAAACGACCGCGAACGGTTCGGAAACCACCCACCGAAGGGCGCACACGCATGTAGAATAAAATCAACTCATTTCTCCACTCTCGGGAAAACCCCCTGTGAATTTTCACTATGAAATGTGCGACGCGGGACAGGTGGTTTGTGATCAAATCGCCGAAAGTCCGCACCCTCCCCCTCCTTCTGGAGACGAGATCGGGAACGGGTCCTCCCGGCACTTCGGGACGTCTGCGGTGCCATGGCTCCCAGAAATTTTCTCCAGAACAATCTGCAATTTTATTGCTGCTGCCGCACCATAGAGACGTTTTTCCGCATAAAAACCGCGAAAATGTCTCTCGGGAGTGTGTAGTTGACTATGAAGTCGACTCGATCGGCCCCGGGTCCTTTCGTCGGCTGGGACCGCTCAGCGGTGCGATGTTCCCCGTGGAAAGAGAGACACACATCAACCACCGACACTCATCGCCGGACGGACTCAGACCGAATTTCCCGGATGGCGACCCGTCACAAACTAACTGAGTCGATCTCTTGGGGGAGGCATTGGCACCCCATCGAACAATCGCCCCCCGGAGGGACCCGTCTGTCTTGTGTGTCTATTTGCCCTGGGAAGACATTCACCGCAACAGGGCGACCGATCCCAAGAGGACCCGCGATCGGGAATATGGCGACGCCGTCACCGTTTTTCAAAACTCGGGGGACAAAAATCTTCGCCATGCCAAGCACCGCTGACCGCCCCACACCCCCAGAGGACCCCCGAAAGTTGCCACGAACTCCGTTTCCGAGTTAGACTCGTCCCATCACATCCGTTCACCACAATTCACACGATGGCATCAGGGCCGATGACTCCGCAGGAATTCATCTCTCGCTGGCAGGGCTCCGGGGGGGCCGAACTCGCGAACTCGCAGACCTTTCTCAATGAGTTCTGTGATCTGATCGGCGTCCCGCATCCCGACCCGACGCAGGCCGACGAATCGCAGAATGCCTACGTCTTCGAGAAGGCCGTTCCCCTCAACAATTACGATGGCACCTCCAGTGCCGGACGGATCGACCTCTACCGACGGGGCTGTTTCGTCCTCGAATCCAAACAGGGGGTTGAACGCAAAGACCGCGAGACCGAAGCCCTCGCCACCGTCACCAAACAGAAGAAATACCGATCGGGCACCGCTCAACGGGGAACCACCGGCTGGGGAACCGCCATGCGTCGAGCCTTCGGACAGGCCCGGCGATACGCGGAGAACATCGAAGAGGAATGGCCCCCGTTTCTGATCGTCGCCGATGTCGGCTACTGTTTCGACATCTACGCCGATTTCACGCAATCGGGGAAAAACTACGTCCCGTTTCCCGATCCCCAAAGCTACCGGGTTCGGCTCGAAGACCTCGCCCGGGACGATGTCCGGGAGATGTTTCGCGGGATCTGGCAGAACCCCCAGGACCTCGACCCCGCAAAGATTTCCGCCAAGGTCACTCGCGATGTCGCCGAACGGCTGGCCAGACTCGCGAAGAGTCTCGAAGGCCAGTATCCCGCCGACACCGTCGCTCAGTTTCTGATGCGGTGCCTGTTTACGATGTTCGCCGAAGATGTCGAGATCGGCGGATTCAAAGACCGGGACTTCACCAAGTTCCTCGAAAGCCGACGGGGAAAACTCGATACGTTCGTCCCAATGCTCGAACACCTATGGCAGACGATGGACACCGGGGGATTCTCGACCATCCTCGAAGGCCAGATCAAGAAGTTCAACGGCGGGCTGTTCGCGAATCAGCAGGCATTGCCCGTTTCCGTGGATCAGTTGGAACTGCTGATCGAAGCCGCCCACGCGAAGTGGAACGATGTCGATAGACAAGACACCGCTAGCTTGTATCGCCAGCAAGTCTGGCACCAATGAGAAATAGTGCCTTCAAATATTGTCTCACCAGCACTAGCAAGACGCGTTACAACATTGGCAATGACAGCTTTTTAGCAACATCATCTAGTTTAATCGATCCAATTGTCGGCTTGCGTTTTCCAATGAAACGACTGCGATCTACTAGGTTTGGGTCTCCTGCATCAACTGAGTGAAGGAAGAGTTGGCAGATTGTTGTACCCGGTTTGATTGTAATCGGAACTTCACCCACGTTAGTTAACTCAAGAGTTAAGCACCCCGTGAACCCAGGGTGTACGCCAGTAGCCGTTGCAATGATCAATCCGTGGCGGCCCCAAGATGACCGCCCGATGACGTAGCCAGCAACATCGGAAGGCAAGCGGATCCATTCCAATGTCACGGCTAATACGAACGCTCGTGGATGAAGAATATAATCTTTTCCAAACGGTACATAGTGATGCTTCGTTAGCTGAGCCTCACTCGGAGCTTCGTCACTGGGGTCGTATACATCGAAGTGCGACACTCGCGTCTGACGAAACACTTGAAACCAACAACCGAGACGAATGTCAATCGAGGCAGCACCTCGCTTTTCGTCGTCGAACACTGGTTGCGGTGTTATTGCGATAGGATCGCGTCGGTCCTTGGGTTTCGAAAGTAATTGTTCGATTTGATCTGCTCTCAAAATCATTAACTCTCGATCCTTTCGCAATATTCGGACACTTCAAGACTCTTTAGAACAAGGTCATGAAGCACTCGGGAGCGGTCGGAAATATCAATTTGTGGAACGCTTGACCAAAGGCTAGGAGTGTGTTCACAAATCCATCCAGCATTCACCAAGTCGGTGATAGGAAGGTTGGCGTTTGCTGGCATCACCATTTCAAACGCCTGAACGGCTTTTTGAACATTTGACACTTGACGTGTTGGGACTGATTTTGAATCCGCGAATTCAATTGCTTTTTCGGAAACCGATATCTCCGTTTTCGCCACAACGTCGTCGGCAATCTGGGAGTAGAGCTTCGTTTGTCGATTCATGGAGTCAGGTTGGTTGTCAAACAGCTTTGTGTAATCCTCGGGGACTTGAACTGACAACTGATGTGAAACTCGCTTGAGAATTTCGGCCCTGCGAGAGACCGTGGGATAAAGGGGCGACCGCTCTCCGGGCAAGGCAGGAGACAGTAAGTACGCGAAAGCATGCAAATACGCCTCTGAAAAAAGGCGAAGCCCCATTACATCGCAAAACACTTCCTCTAACTGTCTCATTGCGGTTCTTCTCAAATTTTAGTGGGT
>JAGQQQ010000685.1 GCA_020426125.1 Planctomycetaceae bacterium | reverse complement strand
GTGACTCATTCTCGCAGCCCGGACTTTGGCCATCGCCGGACTAATCTTCGCGGTGAGCCGGCCCCTTTCGAGTGGATGGCTGAGCCTCGCCGCCGGCGGAAGAGTTGACACCACGTTTGTCGTCGTAGATCGATCCCCCAGCATGCTGCAAAAGGGGCAGGGGACCCCGCAGTCCAAACTCGAAGCCGGGTTGGGACAATTGAAACAGGCTCTGGGTTTGCTGCGTTCCAATCGTTGGGTCCTGATCGATAGCATCAACAATCAGCCGATCGAATTCGAATCTCCTGAGGCACTCGATGAATTGGTCGAGGTTCAGCCCACGAGCGCGTCGGCGGATATTCCGTCCATGTTGGAGACGGTCTCCGAATATATTCATGCAAACTCCGCCAGCCGAAGTGAAGTCTGGATCCTGTCGGATGTCCGCAAAAATGACTGGGACGCCGACAGCGGACGCTGGCAGGTGATCAAGGATTCCATCCTCGAACTCCCGCAGACGGTTCGCTTCCATCTGCTGGCCTATCCCCAGATCGATGGCGGCAACCGCGCGATTCGCGTCACCGATGTGCGTCGTGTCGAGACGTCGGACGGCGCCGAACTGCTGCTTTCCCTGAGAATTCAACAGTCTGAAGCCACCGAGGGAACGGCGAAAGTTCCGGTTCAGATTGAGATAGGCGGAGGGCGTTCCGAGTTCTCCGTTGACCTGACCGGGACGGAAACCGAGATCAAGAACCATGTCATTCCACTCGATGGACAGACGGTCAAAGGATGGGGACGGGTCTCGCTCCCAGCGGACGCGAATCCGTCCGACAATGAATACTATTTCACGTTTGATCAATCGCCCGTGCGGAAAACGGTGATCGTCACGGACGATCCCCAAGCGACGCGGGCGCTTGCTGTTGCGGCATCCATCCCGGCGGAAGATGGCGTGAAAACGGATGTCGAGACCGTCTCCGAGTCGCAACTGGACACCGTGGAATGGGACAAGGTTTCGTTGCTGCTCTGGCACGCCAACCTTCCCCAAGGGGCTCTCACCCGGCAGGTGGAATCGTTCGCCAAGCGTGGCGGAGAAGTGATCTTCTTTCCGCCGGAATCTCCCGATGATTCGGAGTTCGCGGGCGTCAAGTGGGCCGGTTGGCAGAATCTCGATCAGGAAACTCCGATTGCCACTTGGACGGGAGACCGCGACTTGCTCGCCAACACCCGAAGCGGAGCCTCGCTCCCGGTCGGCCAACTGAAGGTCTACCGCTACTGCGAACTCGAGGGAAATACGATCGCACTCGCTTCACTCGACGGCGGAACGCCGCTCCTGAGTATCTCGCTCCCTCCCAAAGACGAAGCCGACGGACCGGGGAGTCCAGAACTCGCCGCTTTTAATCCATACTACTTTTGCGCGACAACCCCCGGCGTTGGGGAATCGTCTCTGGCTCGGGATGGGATCGTCCTATACGTGATGATTCAACGCGCCCTCGCGAGCGGGGCCGGTTCGCTGGGAAATGCTCGGGAATTCATTGCTGGAGCAGCCCCGGAGACGGTGAACCAATGGAACCGTGTGGCGGGTTCGATTGACGGACTCTCGACGTCGCACCATGTCCTCGCCGGCGTATACGAAGGAGGGGAGCGGTTGTCTGCGATCAATCGCAGTGAAAGCGAAGACGCCGACGCGATCGTTGAAGAGTCACAGGTCGCGGGACTGTTCCAAGGATTGGAGTTTGACCGCGTTGATGATCAAGTGGGGAGCGGGAGTTCGCTGTTATCTGAAATTTGGCGATTGTTTCTGATGCTGATGATGGCCGCGCTGCTTCTGGAGGCGGCCCTGTGCATCCCGCGTCAGATGGCTCGGGAGACGAATAGCGTTACCCCGACACCCACGACCGCCGAGCGGGGGATGGCGGCATGACGACTCACAATCTGGTGTTCATGACGACCCCGGCAACGGTCATCATCTCCGTGTTGATCGTGCTGGCGACAATCGGAATCAGTTTCTACTCCTGGAAACGGACGCACTATCGTCGGGCACATGGCCTTCAAGAATTGCTGCGCGTGGTCATCGTCATTTTGACAGCCATTCTGTTCAACCAGCCGGAATGGGTCGAAGAGTACCGTCCCGAGGAACAACCGACCGTGGCCATCCTCTGGGATGGATCGGAAAGCATGCAGACTCAGGACGTGGTGGTTCGTTCATCGGGGGAGACCAGTCCTCGAAAGGGGACGGCGATCTCTCGCGAGGAAGCTGTTCGTCCTTTGCTGTCGGAATCCGCCTGGCAGGGACTGGGGGAAGAATTCGATGTTGTCTTTCAAAAAATTGGCAAGCCGGAATCGGGACAGGGAACCGACCTGAACACTCCGCTGGCAAACGTCACCGATCGGGGCCAAAACCTGATGGGAGTCGTGCTCATTTCCGATGGCGACTGGAACACGGGCAAGCCGCCCGTCGAGGCGGCGGCACGGCTCCGGCTGAAAGGAGTCCCCGTCTTTGGTGTCGCGGCGGGAAGTCAAACACGATTGCCCGATGTGGAGTTGGTGAATGTCGATCTCCCGACGTTCGGGGTCTCGGGGAAGGCGGTGCGGATCCCGTTTACCATCGACAGTTCGCTTCCCCGGGAATACTTAACCACGGTCACGCTGAAGACGTCCGAAGGAGAAACACTCACTAAAGATGTCCGGATTAATGCGATGGGCCGGACCAGTGATTCCATCGCCTGGAAACCGGAGTCAACTGGCGACTACACGCTGACACTGGAGATCCCCCGACACGGCGACGAAACCATCGTCGAGAACAACATCAAGACGGCACCGATCGCGATTCGTCAGGAGAAGCTTCAAGTCCTCGTCGTCGAGTCGTATCCCCGCTGGGAGTACCGGTATCTCCGGAATGCCTTGTCCCGGGATCCGGGTGTTGAGGTCGCGTGTCTGTTGTTCCATCCGGGCCTGAGCAAGACTGGTGGAGGTTCTAAGGACTACATCAAGCAGTTTCCTTCCGGGATCGAAGAACTGGCCAAGTTCGACGTTGTCTTCCTCGGGGATGTTGGACTTGGCGAAGGCCATCTCACGGAAGAAGACTGTCGGCTGCTGAAAGGACTTGTGGAACATCAGGCCAGTGGCCTCGTCTTTCTTCCCGGCTGGCAGGGACGGATGCTGGACTTGCTCAACACCGAATTGGAAGAATTACTCCCAGTGATGCTGGATGAGGGGCAACCCGGTGGCTGGGGATCACGAACGGCATCCCGATTTGAACTGACGGAGAAAGGACGCCGCAGCCTGCTCACAAAATTGGCGGATACCCAGGATGAGAATGTCCAGGTCTGGGAAGATCTGCCTGGCTTCCAATGGTATGCCGCCGTGACTCGTGCCAAGGCGGGGAGTGACGTGCTTGCGGTGCACGGGGATATCGCCAATGAATATGGACGTCTGCCGCTCATTGCCACCCGAACCTATGGGGCCGGTAAAGTTCTCTTCATGGGGACCGACGGGGCCTGGCGCTGGCGTAAAGGCGTTGAAGACAAATACCATTACCGATTCTGGGGGCAGGTCGTCCGCTGGATGGCCTATCAACGGAACATGGCCAAAGGAGAGTCGATGCGGCTCTTCTACACTCCCGACCAACCGCAGATTCGTCAGACGATGGCCTTACACGCTCATGTCATGGAAGCGAGCGGGGAGCCGTTGTCCAAAGGGGATGTCATTGCCCGGATTGTTGCTCCGTCTGGAAAGACGGAGACGGTCCGTCTGCTTCCCGAAGGGGACGAATGGGGGGTGTTTCATGGCCGTTACGTCCCGAAAGAATCCGGGCAGTACGATTTGGTCCTTGCATGCAAGCAGACGTCTGCGACACTGGAGGCACAATTTTTTGTGCAGGGCGAGGAACTGGAACAACGCGGGAAACCAGCTCGCCCCGAAGTGCTGGAAGAGATTGCCCGAGTCACCGGCGGGAAGACCGTTGTTCCGGAGGATGTGGACACGATTGTCAGTTCGCTATCAACAATGCCCCTTCCGCCTCCAGCAGTTCGTCGGCTGCAACTTTGGAGCCACTGGGCCTCAGCGCTTCTTTTGGTGCTGCTGCTTGGTTCCTTTTGGGTTTGGCGAAAGGTGATTGGCCTGGTGTAGCGGGCCAAAAGTCACCACAAAACGTTCAATTGATTCGAGAATCGCGCGGAAACGATCACACACAGGATTGATCGGAGAATGCCATGCAAATGAATTCGACCACTCGGCTGGAAATTCCGGAATCGTTACGGAAGAAGATTCTCGAATTCCGGCGACGGGTCTGGACCATCAAGCTGATCGAAGCGGTCGCCGGTGCGATCATTGGCGTCTTCGTCGGCTACCTGCTGACGTACGCCCTGGACCGGGTGCTCGACACTCCCTGGGTCGTTCGGTTGGCGATCTTCGCGGCCTCGGTACTCACCTGCATGGCCATCCCCCTCGCGATCGATCGCTGGGTGTATCGCCGCCGTCGACTCGATCAACTCGCCCGGCTGCTCAGTCAGACGCATCCCTCGATTGGGGATCAGTTGCTCGGGATTATCGAACTGGCGGACAATACGTCCGAACAGGCCCGATCTCGAGCACTCGTGGAAGCGGCCATTCGACAGGTTTCCGCACAAGCGGAGTCACAGAACTTTGATAATGCCGTCCCCCAACCGAAGCACAAAAGCCGGACGCTGGCCGCCGGTTTGGTGGTCACCGCGGCCTTGCTGCTGTTGGGACTGACAACGGCAGCCGCGAGTAACGCCTGGGCACGATTCCTCGCTCCCTGGAAGAACACGCCGCGTTACACGTTTGCAGCGATTGAAACGCTGCCCGAGACGAAAGTTGTCCCCCATGGCGAGCCGTTTGACCTGTCCTTGAAGTTGACGGAAACAACTGAATGGAAGCCCGACTCCGCCGAAGTCCGCGTCGGTCGGCAGGAGGCGTTGCAGGCCGCATTAACGGACGATGAGTACAAGTTCCAAGTCCCCGCCCAGATCGAGCCGGGTGCCGTTCAGGTCAAGGTCGGCGACTTCTCTGGGCGAATGAACGTCGAGCCGATGTTGCGCCCCGAACTGAGTGCCTTGAAGGCGACGGTGACATTGCCGGCTTATTTGCAACGAACTGCCCCCTTGGAGAAAGAGATTCGCGGCGGCAGCCTGACGGTCGTGCGCGGAAGCGAGACGGAGTTCACGGCCACCGTGTCACGAACTCTGTCGTCGGCGATGGTCGATGCCGTGTCCGTCCGTCCCGATGGAGCGACCTTCTCGACAGAGAAACTTCCCGTTGATCAGGAACGCCAGTTGACCCTGGAATGGATCGATGAGCACGAACTTTCCGGACGCGAGCCGTATCGCCTGACAATCACGGGAGTCGACGACGAGACACCCACCCTCGTCTGCGAGAATCTGCCGCGTCAATCCATTCTCTTGGACAGTGAGACGTTGTCCTTCCAGGTACGGGCCCGCGATGACTTTGGTGTCAAACGTGTCGGCATCGAATGGGAGGGGCTCGACAAGTCCCTCGAAAACCCGGCCAAGGGGGAAAAGATCATCGGCGCTGGCAATCCGGAAGCGGAGTTTCTGGAACTCTCAGCGACCTTCTCAGGCACCAGCATGGAGATCGAACCCCAGCCGGTCGCGGTTCGGGTGTTTGTGGAAGACTACTTCCCTGGCCGCGAACGGATCTACGGTCCCACCTGCTATTACGACATTCTCAACGCCGAAGAACATGCCATCTGGGTGACCGACCAGCTCAGCCGCTGGCATCGGATGTCCCTCGATGTCCGAGATCGCGAGAAGCAGCTGCATGAAATGAACAAGCAGATCCGCGAACTCGCCGCTGAGCAGTTGGACGATCCTGAGACTCGGAAACAGGTCGAGATGCAAGCGGCTGCCGAACGTGCGAATGGACGTCGTCTGTCGCATCTCGTTGCCAGCGGAGAAGACTTGCTCAAGCACGCCATGCGGAATCCGGAGATTGGCGTGGGCCATCTCGAACGCTGGGCGGAGATGATGCAGATTCTCAAGGATATCGCCGGCAACCGGATGCCTTCCGTCGCTGACCTGCTGAAAGAAGGAGCCAAAGCGCCCAGCGTTGCTCAGAAGGCCAACAACAATCATGCCCCCGTGGCGGGCCGGAATCTGGCAAACACGGCAGGGGGTGATCCGAAAAAGGGGAACGGAGAAACCAAAAAGCCGACGGCGATTCCGACCATCACAGACGTTGAGTCGACGATGAATCCTCCGAAGGAGGGGGAACCCAAAGATCCCACCGAGAGCAAGCCGAAGCAGCCACGATTGACGTTGCCGACGACCATGCTCGCGGGGAACGGTTCGGCAGACAATAAGAAGAAAACCCCTGCTCAAGACAAAGTGGACGAAGCGGTCCGGGAGCAGAAAGACTTGCTCGCCGAGTTTGAAAAGATCGCGGACGAACTCAATGAAGTTCTCGCCAATCTCGAAGGAACGACACTCGTCAAACGCCTCAAAGCCGCCTCACGAAAGCAGCAACAGGTGGCCATGAAATTGGGGGCGATGGCCACGGATGCCTTCGGCGTCCCGGACCGATCGAAGAATATGTTTACGAGCAGCTTTCAAGAATTAGGAGAAGTGGAGTCGGCAAGCAGTCAAGGCGTTTCCAATATCATGGACGACATGGCCGCGTATTTCGACCGCAGCCGGTTCATGAAGTTCAAAGTTGTCCTCGATGATATGCGGGAACAGGACGTCACGGCTGGCCTCCGGCACCTGAGCGACGACCTCCGCAAGGAAAACGGGTTGTCCATCTCCCAAGCGGAGTATTGGGCGGAGACGCTCGATCGCTGGGCGGAAGACCTCGTTGACGTCACCAAGTGCGGAGCCTGCCCCGGTTGCAAAGCGAAGGGGAGCCTCCCCCCGTCGATCGTTTTGGAAGTCCTGCAAATTCTCGAAGCGGAGGTCAACCTTCGCGAGGAGACTCGCGTGGCCGAGCAGTCGAAGAGTGCCGTCGAGGAGGAAGTCTATGAGAAAGACGCCGACAAGCTCAGCGACACTCAGGATAGGCTTCGTGACCGAGTCGACAAGGTGATCGTCCGCATTCAGGAAATCCCGGATGCCGAGTCCGACTTTGCCCGTGAGTTGCGGTTGCTCGATGCCGTCTCCGACGTGATGCATGAGGCCACCGGCATCCTGTCGACTCCAGACACGGGAATGGCGGCGATTGCGGCCGAAACGGAAGCGATCGAACTGTTGCTTCAGTCCAAGCGATTCAATCCGAATGGCGGTGGAGGGGGCGGTCC
>JAGQQQ010000684.1 GCA_020426125.1 Planctomycetaceae bacterium | reverse complement strand
GGGAGCGATAGAGAATGTTAACGGTCCCGAGGACGTCGCCGGTGTCGGTGAAATCGACCTCGACAGGGTTGTCCATTCCTCCGCCGCAATGGGCGTACAGGTCGGATCCATCGGGCCAGCAGGTGAAAATGTTGGAGCCTTTCCCCTGGCTGGTGACGTTTCCATCGTCATCGCGGAACTCATGGCCGTGGCGGCCGTCGCACCAGTAGATCCGGCCATCGGGGCTGAGAAAGCAGCCATGGACATCGGCGGCGTTGCCATTGGACCCGAAGATCCCCGCGAACTTTTCCCGTTGGTCGGCAACGCCATCATCATCGGTGTCGGTCAATTTCCAGACGTAAGGGGGGGACGCGACATAGACCGAACCGCGATACCAGAGCGCGCCCATCGGGAAGGTCATCTTGTCCGCGAAGGTGGTCGCCTTGTCGAAGATGCCATCGCCGTCGGTGTCTTCCAAGCGTTTAACGGAGTTCGGCAACTGCTTCTCCAAATCGTCGAAGCGGAGATTCATCCCCGCATTCTCCGCGACGTAGAGCCGTCCCTGATCGTCGAACCCCGCCATCAGCGGATGCTCGACCAGTGGTGGACCGGCGACGCGCTCGACGGTGTAACCGTCGGGCAGGCGAATCAGCGATGATTTGTCGTCGTCCGAAGAGCTGAGAGATGAGGGTTGAGAGCCGAGAGCAAGTTGATGAGACGCATCGTCTGCATCAGCTGCGGTTTCGCGACGTACTGGAAGTGGGTCAAGTGATTTTGTCGCTTCTGTATGAACGACCGTCTGCGAATCGCCGCTGTTCCAGAGGTCGTATTTTGGGGACGCGTACTCATCAAAGAAGTTCGTCAATCGTTTGTCGAGTTGTTCGAGAACCGTCTGTGATTCCGGATCATCGATCAGGTTCCGCTCTTCGCCTGGATCACTCGTGATGTCGTACAACTCATCGGGACCATCCGCAAAGCGACGGACGAGGCGATGGGACTCCGTTCGAATCGAGCGAAGGTACTCGAACTCGGCAAACGCTTCGTTCCGCCAGTCGGGGAGGTCTCCTCCCGTCAAAACGGACGAGAAATCTCGGCCCGGCGACTTGGGCGAGTCCCCGAGTTGATCCGACAAGCCCAAATAACCCAAAACGGTCGGCAGAAAGTCGTAGTTGGTGACGATGAGATCGGACTCTTGGCCGGCGGAAATCTTCCCGGGATGGTGCCAGATCATCGGCACCTGGAGCATGCCATCTCGTGCGGTCGCGGGGCGGGTGTGATCGCCCATGCCGTAGAACCCGCCGTGGCCACCGACCCAGCCTTGGTCGGCGACAAATACAACCAGCGTGTTGTCGCCCACGCCTTGTGCCCGGAGACAGTCCATCACCCGTCCGACGCCATCGTCGACTCCGCTCACTTCGGTCGCGACGCGGGCATTCGAGACGGGATTGTTCATGTAGTCGAGATTGTTGAACTGCCAGGGATGCGGTTCCTCAATCGGGAACGATGGCACTCCGCTCCGGTACCTTTCGACATGGCGGTTCTGGCCTTCGCGAAGCAAAAGTCGACCGAGGGAATAGGGACCGTTGTAGGCGAGGAACAGGAAGAACGGCCGCTCGTCGTCCTGTTCCAGAAACTTGACGGCATGGTCGGTCCAGAATTCGGTCAGGTACTTGGGCTCGGTCCGCTGCTTGCCGTTTTCAATGATCGGAGCATCGTAAAAGGTCGACGTACCGCCATGGGGCATCGTGATCCAGTAGTCGTCGAGACCTTCTTGCGGTTCGAGATTCGCACCGAGATGCCACTTGCCGACGAGGCCGCAGCGATAGCCTTGTTCTTTCAAAATCTCCGGCAGGCTGCGGAACTCTGCGAGAGTGTTTCTCGCCTCTGGACCGATTTGCAAACGCCCGCCCCGGAGAAAGCAGTGAACGCCGTGTTGAGACGGGAGCAACCCGGTCAGGTAAGTCGCCCGGGTCGGTGAGCAGACCGGATTGGACGCGAACGCCCGGGTCATCATCGTCCCCTCAGCGGCCAACCGATCGATGTGCGGAGTGGCGATATCGGGATTGCCGTAGCAGCCCAGCGTCCAGGCTCCGTGGTTGTCCGTCATGATCAAGACGACATTGGGAGTTTCCGACGGAGCCGCATGGATCGGAAGAGCCAGACCCGCGAGAATCAATAGCGAACAGAGTCGAGTTACCATCGAGAAGTCACCTGATGGAAGAAAGATGTCCTGACGTGAAAAGATCCGTCATGTCCATCGCCCCACTATATCGATCAGTCCTTGGCGATGCATGTCCGTCGTGAATCATTGTGATGATCTGGAAATGACACGTTGGCAGTCGGGGAGGCTGTCGAGAAAGATTCGGCCGTAGGCCTTTGTCCTGACTCGCGGATCGAGAATGATGACGCGGCCGGTGTCTTGGGCGGTTCGGATGAGTCGGCCGAACCCCTGGCGGAGCTTAATGGCCGCTTCGGGAACCTGGTACTCGACAAACGGGTTGCCCCCCCGTTCACGGATCCGTTCCACACGAGCCTCCAGGAGCGGATGGTCTGGGACACTGAACGGGAGTTTGGTGATGATCACGGTCTTCAAAGCATCCCCAGGGACGTCGATTCCCTGCCAGAAGGTTTCCGTTCCAAAAAGTACGGCGCTGCCGTCTTTGCGGAACCGTTCCAGCAGAGCGCTCCGCTGAAGTCCCGAACCCTGGCAGAGCAACATCTGATTCCGACGTGAGAACCAGCCTTGCAACTGGCGGGCACAGTTCTGGAGCATCCGATAGCTTGTGAACAGGACGAAGGCTCCTCCATCGGCCTCTGCCAATTGTTCCTGAATCTGTTCGATGACGGCCAGTTCAAACTGCGCCGGATTGGCTCCAGGGTCGGGCATGTTATCCGGCAGGATCAATTGAACTTGCGAGCGATAGTCGAAAGGGGAACCGAGCTTCAGTTCATTGGCCTTGGTCAGACCGACTCGGTCTCGAAAGAAACTGAAGTCTTCTTGGCCGACGGCGAGCGTCGCACTGGTCATGATGACCGTCGGGATTTCATTGAACATTTCGTCTCGAAGCGTGGTCCCGACATCGATCGGGGACGACATCAGCTTCGTGATGGGCCGCGTCTTCCCGGTGGTTTCCATCCAGTAGACGGAATCCCCATGCCGCTGCTTGAGCCAGGAGACCAAAGACGAAGACAGAAAATCCAGCCGGTCAGCAGCCGACCGCAACTCGATCTTCTGGGCCTCGTCCTCCAATTCGGCCGCATAGGTCCGGACGAGATGTGACAGATCCCGAAGATCAGGGCTGACAGGGTTCTCAATCTCCAGTTCCCGGCGAACTCGAACGGTCGGGCTGGAATGGCGTTCCCGCCATTGGTTGAGGTCGTCGAACAGGATGTCGGTGAGCACGCGGAGTCGGGCCACCATGTGCTGGCCTTCCCGGAGATTGTGCTGCACGAACAGTCCTCGACCGGCTCCGTGGTCGTTGTAGAGTTTGTTAAACAGGTACGTGAACTGGCCGTCGGAGAGACTCACCCCAAGATGGGAGGCGGCCACATCCTCCAGGGTATGGGCTTCATCAAACACCGCGACATCGTAGTCGGGCAACACACTGGCTCCCTCGCGGCGCAAAGCGAGGTCGGAGAAGAACAGGGCATGGTTGACCACCAGCAGGTCGGCGTTCCAGACCCGGCGACGGGCTTGATAATAGAAGCAGTCACTATAGGTTGGACATTTTTTGCCCAGGCAGTTGCCGTGCTCACTGCGGACTTCATCCCAGACGGTTGCCATGGGGAAAAAGTCCAGATCGGCGAGGGAGCCGTCGTTGGTCGTCCGGGACCATTCGCGGATTCGCGCAAACTGCCGGGACTCCTCGTCCTCGAACAGAGTTTTTCCCCGTTCCGCGGCCATCTGCATCCGTCGGAGACTGATATAATTGCCGCGTCCCTTGACCAACACTGCCGAGAACTCGACCGGGAGAACGGCATTCAAAAACGGGATGTCTCTGCGAATCAACTGCTCCTGCAAGCTGATCGTATGGGTGCTGACGACGATCCGTTTGCGGCCTTCCTTTTGCTCACTGGCCTTGGCGGCGGCGAGGATACAGGGAACCAGATACCCGAAGCTTTTTCCGACGCCGGTCCCGGCCTCAACAACCAGATGCTCCTCCGACTCGATCGCATCGCGGACGGCATACGCCATGTCCAATTGCTGGGGACGGGATTCATACTGCTTCAGGCGCCGGCCGATCAGACCTTGTTCCTGAAAGACGTCATCGACCGAGGGAATCATACATCTGACCTACGCACTCCGATCAAGCAGGTGTCGTCCCGAGAGACGACATCGCCCGTGAAGTTTTCGACGTCCTCGACGATGGTTTCGATCACATCCTGAATGTCGCCAGCCGCTTCCGAGAAGAGTTTGGCGAGGCGCTCGTTCCCGTAGATTTTCCGCTCGTTATTCATCGCCTCGGTCACGCCGTCGGTGAAGGCGATGATCGTATCGTTGTTCTCGATTGTGACCTTCGAGGATTCATAAGCCAGATCAGGAACAATTCCGAGCGGAAGGCTGGAGTTTTCCTTGCCGATCAGTTCGACCGTCCCGTTCGCCCGGCGTAACAATGGACACAAGTGGCCTGCATTCACAATCGTAATCTCATGTTGATCGGGGTCGATGACCATGACGACGAACGTAATAAACCGATGCCCCAATCCACTTCCCGAGATCTCCTGATTGAGTCCGGAGACCGCCTCCTCGATGGTGGGACGGGTTAACAACTGAAAGCGTGTTGAGGAATAGAGCCGGGCCATGAGCAGGGCGGCGGGCATTCCCTTTCCGGCGACATCACCCAGAGCCAGGGCGAGACGTCCGTCCGGCAACTGAATGTAATCGAAGTAATCCCCCCCCACGCTGAGCGCCGCTTCGTAGTAATCCGCGAAACTATAGTTCGGAAGGTTTGGACGGGACTTGGGAAGAAAACCCAACTGAACCTGAGTGGCGAACTCCAAATCGCGTTCCAGTTCCTTCCGTTTGATCTGCTCCTCATGCATCCGGGCGTTTTCAATGGCCATCGACGCCTGTGTCGCCAACGTGGCCAACAGTTCCAAATCCTCGTCTGTAAACGCTTGGTCTTCGTTTCGGGTCACGATTTGAATGACCCCGAGACCTTCCTGATCCTGCCCCACAATCGGAACGCACATCATCGAACGGATCTGAGCCTTGTTCAGAGCCGTATTTTTTTTGAATCGAGAATCATCTGAGACGTTTTGACTGAGGATCGACTCTCGCGTCTGCATGGCATGTCTCACGACCGTCATACTCACGGCCACGGAATCCGTTTCCACCCCCCCTCGGGACCGAGAGGCCTTGACCTTGAGCTTTCCGGATTCCGAATCCAGTAGTAAGACAAACCCCTGCTGCGCTTGGGGAAAGATGTTGAACAAGGTCTCCAACATCTTGGGAAGGACACTGTCGATTTCCAGTTCCCGACCCAAGGCGCGTGTGATCTCCAGAATGGCCTTGAGCTTGATTTCCGGGTTCACGGAAACATTGGAATCCTCGTCCGGAGACAATTTGCGAATGGAAGTGCTCGTTCCAAAATCATCTTCCATCGCACCGGGGAGAGCGTAAATCCGACTCTCGTCCATGGAAATCGAAGAGGACAACCCGTCCGTCTCGTACTCCAAGGTCTTGCGGTGAGCGCTGTCATCAAGCGATTGAATGGACGAGGGATGCAGCAGAAAGGTGAGTTCCACATCGCACAGGCGAATCTCATCTCCGTCATCCAACTCGGTGCGACCTTCAATCCTTTCGCCGTTGACGTAGGTGCCGTTTCGACTTCTCAGATCTTCGATGTAAAAAGTGCCGTGGCTCTCGAGAATCTGGGCGTGATGCCGACTCACGACGCCATTGTGCAGGACAATCTGGCAATTCGGGTGCCGACCGATCACCATCCGATTCTCATTCAGAAGGAACTGCGAATCGGTCGCACTCCCCCTCAAGACCTGCAAAACTGCCAACGGAATCCCTCGCTGAGTCGATAACGCAATGCGCGATATAGCCCTGTAAATCCAAATCCGACTCCGAGTTTACAGTCGGACTCGGCGGCTGGTCAAACAGCCTTGTGGAATGCCATCCCAGACATTTCGCCAACCACGGGAACATGTGTGCAGGTTTTCGGAGGAAGGAAACTGACCGGATCGGGAGAGCGAAGACTCATTGACTTGAATCTCCTCTCCCTCCGTGCGGGTTTCCCGCATAGACCACCCTGTCGGGCGGTGCCCCTCTCCGGTTCGTTGTTGACGGATTGAGTGAAACAAAGGGAGGCCGCTTGCAGACTGTAGAAACCGACTTTCGCAAAGGACACATGGGGCCAGCGATGAGTTCGTGATAAACGCTTGGGGTTTGTTCGATGACGTTTGAGCAATTGAGGTCTCAAACAACGGCGGATGCGGGCATCCAGGTCGCCAAAGATCGTCCATCGGAAGTGACGAAAGTCGTTGAACCAGCCGCGTTATGCGCGGTTGAGTTTTGTCACGATCGTCTCCATCGAGCCAGACCGGTTTCGCGGGGTCAGTTCCGTGATGCGTGCCTTTATCTTTCCCAGGCTCTCGCGACGGGGAGAAGTCCTGTCTCCGCGGAACGAATCGCCCAGAAAGGCGAAGCTCTCGACGCGGCTCTCCACTATCTTTGTCTTCGTCGGATGCAGCGTCAAACCAGCCTTCTCGCCCCAGGTCCGAACCCTCTCAAGACCCGCATCCGCTTCTTCCTGGCTGCGACACAACACGACGAAATGTGAACCCGACGGACCGCACTCGGGCGATCGCTTTGAGTTCGGATCTCTTCCCGATGGTGTTGCGGATTGTATTGGACTCCTGTTTCGAACTACCGCCTTCGCTTCTGCATCCTCGGCAAGGCTTGGCGAGGCTCAGTTGCTGGCCCTGGTTCGAGTCCAGAGAGCCAAATCAAGGCCTGGTCGCCGACCGATCAGGGAGGAAAAAAGTTCGGGCCGTGGTAGTTGAATACAGTTTGTCCTGCGAGTGCGGCCGATGCATGGCGGTCTTCGATGCCGTCGGGCGAGGGGCAGGGAGCTGCTCGAGCACTTCAAGCAGTCCCGACGCAGGTCCGGCTATCACGTAACATCCACCTTGCAGTCAACTTCTGTCACAATCCGTCAAACTCTCCGCATTCGGACGGCATGACAGTGTTCTACCCCGAAACCCACTCTGAAAACGTCCGGAACCGTGGCCTCTGTGTCAAAGTGAAAGTCATGTCATTTTCCATTATGAAACGCAAACCGAGGCATTTCTCTTGAAACCGATGTATAATCCGGCTCATCGCTGACGGGGTTGCCTTCTCCCGTTATGGCGATGAACGCTACCGTTGTTCTGATTGCACTCACACTGGCAATCTCCCAAACCCCGTATCGTCTGCGGTCTCATCGCCGCGCTAGGACACGACCATGAGTGACCGATGGATTGCCGACCGCATGAAAAAGATCGATGCGTCCGGTATTCGCAAGGTGTTTGATCTCGCGGCGCAGTTGAAGGATCCCGTCAATCTGAGCATTGGGCAGCCTCATTTTGATACCCCGCAGCCGATTCAGGACGCTCTCAATCGGGCTGTCGCCGAAGGTAAGAATGCCTACAGTCAGACGCAGGGCATCAAGCCACTTCTGGAACTGATCCAAGGGAGCGTCGACGAGGAATTTGGCCATTCGGATCGAAAAGCCTTTGTCACCAGTGGAACCAGCGGCGGGCTGATGCTTGCTCTGAGCGTGATTCTCAATCCCGGCGATGAGGTGATTGTGTTTGATCCGTGGTTTGTGATGTATAAACACCTTGCGACTTTGGCGGGAGGGACCGTGCGATTCATTTCCACTTACCCGGATTTCAAGATCCCGCTCGAACGAGTCCGCGGAGCGATTAACGAACGGACCAAGATGATCCTTTTTAACAGTCCGGCGAATCCCAGTGGCTACGTCGCCAGTGAACAGGAAGTCCGGGGACTTGCGGAACTTGCCCAGGAGCACGACCTCGCCTTGCTCAGTGACGAGATCTACCGGGCGTTCTGTTATGACCAGGAATTTGTGAGCCCCGCGAAGTTCAATGATCAGACGATTGTGATCGACGGATTCAGTAAGTCGCACTCGATGACGGGCTGGCGGGTCGGCTGGTGCCATGGCCCAGAGCATGTCATTCAGCAGATGGCGAAGCTCCAGCAGTTCACGTTCGTCTGCGCACCACATCCGGCTCAATGGGCCGCCTGTGAAGCGTGGAAGTATGACATTTCGCCGATGGTCGACGAGTACCGCAAGAAACGCGATCTCATCAGGGCGGAACTCTCTGAGGATTTCGAGATCGAAGGGGCGGGGGGAGCGTTTTACATGTTTCCGACAGCGCCAGGCGGTTCAGGAACGGAATTCGTCAAACGAGCCATCGCCAACAATCTTCTCATTATCCCCGGAAATGTGTTCAGCAGCGAAGACACGCACTTCCGGATTTCGTACGCCGCAACAGACGATCAACTCAAGCGAGGCGCCGAGATTCTCCGCAATCTTGCAAGGGAGAGTTAACATTGAGCGAGCGGGAAACGTCCGTTCTCCGTTTCTCGAATCTTTCGAAGTCTGAACAGTGCCTAAGAGTTCCAAAGACCCGAGATCAAAACCTGGCTTCAGATGGCTCGGAGGCGTCAGAGGGTGAAATCGTAACCGTTCACGCCCCGGGGAGCAGTGACGGGGCGGGTTGGTGCTGGAACTGGGTCTCGATGGCGCTCGTCAGGTACGTCCAGGCGTCTCGTTGCGGTTGGCGGCAGGTTGTGATGACGCTTAAGAGCGTTTCCACGAACCGGCTGCCAGAGTCGCTTTGCGTGCCGAACGACAGCTTTCGCCAGATCACGGCATGACGCAAGGACCGTTCCGCTTCGTTGTTTGTTGGCTCGACCTCCTCATAGTTTCACCCAGCCGGACCATCAATCGAGTTGATGGACCTTCGAGGATGGCACAACTCGCACACATCGCCGCAGATCGGACAACCAGCCTGTGGAGCACTGGTCAACGCGACTTCCCAAACTCGCGACTGCGGAATCATCCGGGAAAGTTCTTTCCCGGTCGCATGAGCCACGTTTTCAATCTGGGAATCATGCGGTACCTCAGCCTGCGAGCCGTCCAGCTTCTGAATCTCCCCAGACAGCTCCGCCGCCTCCTTCAAATGATGTCGCATTTTCTCCTGAAGCTCCTCGACGCGCCCATCCATGGCCAACCCCTAGGAATCGAAACCAACTTCACCAGTCCCCCGGGTCATGATCATCTTCCCTGAAATCGCCGAGTTCTCCTATTGACGTTTCTCAAAACACGATCCGCCTAGAAAAGCTGACGTGCACCCCCCTCTCGCAGTTGCCTTCGTCTCGTACTTCCCTTTCAGAGCGAATCATTTGATATACTCATCTCCGAAAGTTCCCAGTCTCGTACAGGGGACTTCCACCCCAGAACATCACGCCCGTGCCCGGCGTACACAGGAATCCGGCGTGGTCAACGGACAATCGCGGTCGATGACGCCGTGGCGAGCGGTTCCCGTTCGCAAGCCGATGCCGCTCAGTTGTGAGAGTGGCGGCGCGGCCACTGGACAATCGAGATCTCGCCGCATGGGGAGAAAGACGTCACGTTCGACGAAGACGCCAGCCTGATCCACACAGACTCCGCTCCCTAAAACTTCGCCGACGTGCGTCATGTCGACATCGGCTGGCTCCGACAATTGGGCCAGCCCAATACCGCCGCCACCCTCCGAAAATAGGCCCTCAAAGTCAACGAACTCCTGTCCAACCTCGGCATCCGAAAAATCCGCGACTCCCTGATCTGGACTCCAACAGGTCGGTTTCATAGACTCTGTGCCTTTGAAGTCCACAGTGCGTTTCATGGAACTCAAACCCCGATTCCATCTGACGATCAGCAACGATTTTCGATTCAAGCGAATTGTTTTCTGAGGGAGGGGATAGATATTCGAATAGGCGAGCAACGGACCATCTCCCCGACAGGTCTTCTAGCCTCACATCCGATTGAGACGAGGTTCCACTGGAAAAGTCCGATCGAGGGGCTTTTTGACAGATATCTGCCCGATAGTGTAACGGTAGCACGAATGATTCTGGTTCATTTAGTTTAGGTTCAAATCCTAATCGGGCAATTTTGCAAGTCGTTTTCCAGTAACAACTTAAGGCGACAAGGCGAAACGCGAAAAACTCTCTTTTCTGCCGGTGCTACCCCGGTGCTACCAGAAAACAAAAAAGCCGCCCCGAGTCTCCCCGAGGCGGCGTGGAATCTAAGCCGATCTGTCTAGACGTCCGTCAATGGAGTCCCAATCCGTTTCAACGCTGGCGTTCACGCGTCCACCGTCGATGATTCCGTGTCTGGTTTCGGTCTCCACGATCTCGATATCTCCCAAGCGCGGTTTTTTCCCTTTGTAGCGAGCGTAAGCAACGCGGAATGGCGCCCAGTCCTTGCTTCGCCACATCGTCGTTGGGGAGACGCCGACCGATTCAGCGATCTTCGATTTGCTGCCGTCGTAGCGAGTCAACAGGATCATCGCCCGCGTCACTTTGTCCTCTTCGCCGTCGCATCCGTCCCCCTGGCGTGTAATCTGGCGAAGAAGCCGATTCGTTTCCCGCTGTTCAATCAGCAGCAATTCAATGGCGTTGGCGAGACGTTCAACACTGTCCATATTGCGTCCCTCCCACTGACTCGATTCGCTGGTCAACGGATTCCCAATCTTCATTGGTGATACCATCGACTTTTCCACCGTCGATAACTCCTCGCGTCGCTGCGATCGTTCGTGACGATGAGAGTACCGTAGACAAAATGGACGGACCAGCGA
>JAGQQQ010000683.1 GCA_020426125.1 Planctomycetaceae bacterium | reverse complement strand
AACTGCTCACCAACCGCATGCGACGCACGAAATCTAACGATGAATTCCTTGGCTCGATGAACTTGGGATAATCGGGTAAGGACGGTCATCGCTGACCGCCCTTACCACACCATCGGACATGCGGGTCCGGCAGTATTGTTTCTTTTGGGGGCGGTTCAACGAAGTTGAGCAAGCTTGGCCCACAGTTGCGTAGGCTGGGATAGCCGGTCAGGCGTATCCCAGCAACTGGGGTTTGACGCGGCCTCCTCGGTTTGGCTTCCATACCAAGATCGATGATCAACGGGATCGAATTTGACTTGACTCTGCTCAACCCAGCATACGTCACTGCCCCGATCCTGGGAGCGACTTTTGGGTGAGATCGTTGTCTCGGATGGTCTCCCGTTTCGTAGGTATTCTCGGCTGGAATACCTTGTGTTACCAATGCATGACAAAACCGCCATCGACATTGAGAGTTTGGCCGGTAATGTTTGCCGCTCTGGGAGATGCCAGGAACAGGGCCATGGCGGCGATGTCTTCGGGGGTCTGCCAGCGACGGAGGGGAACCACGCGTTGAATTTTTTCCTCCCCCCAGATTTCATAAGTCATCCGACTGTCTTCCGGTTGCTGACTTGCCCAAGCCTCATAGACGGACTGGTTCAAGGTGGTGGGAATCATTCCGGGACAGATCGTGTTCACGCGGACCCCGTGGGGGGCGAGATCCTTGGCCGCGCACTGGGCGAAGTTGATCAGTCCCGCTTTTGCGGCGCTGTAGGGGGGATCGGTTTGCGAGCCCATCTGCCCCGCGACGGAGGACAGAAAGCATAGGGTTCCTTGAGACTGGATCAGGTGGGGGACAAACGCCTGCGCCGCGTGAACGGCGCCTGTGAGATTCACGGCCAGCACACGCGGCCAAACGTCCGGGGGGACATTCCAAAATGGAAACCCGTAGTGTCCTGACCCCGTCCCGGCTGCGTAGATCAGGTGATCGCACTTCCCAAATTGAGCAACGACCGCATCGCGAGCCTGCTTCACGGCTTCGAAGTTGGTGGCATCGGCAAGGATTCCCAGCGTCTGTGAATAAGGGGGGCTCCCTTCCGTCAGGTTGTTTGCCAAGGATTCCGTGTCCGGGTGAAGATCGATGATCGCAACGCGCCCTCCCTCGTTCGCGAAACCTTTCGCGATCGCGGCTCCCAGTCCTGTGGCCCCTCCCACGACAACGGCCGTCTGATTTTGCAGTTCGAGTTTCATGAAAACGATTGGGATGGGATCCAGAGAAATGATTCCAGTAGCTGAAGCCGAAGACCGTTTTCCGATCAAGGAGAAATCTCGGAAAAATCTGGTCTCCTGGTCCGACATAGTCGAGGACACGCTACCAGATCGGGGGACAATTCGCGACTTTCTCAGTAGACGGGAGGAAAACGGCTCCCTTGCGTTGACGGCGTGAACTTATTGTCCTGCTCTCGAAAACTCTTGACAAAAAGTGTACTTTTGTATACTTTCTTGTCGATGAGAGATTTCGACGCCGCAAAATTTCTCGTCGGGTCGCGCTTATTTTTGTTTTGTCGCTGCCGTGTGTTCCCTCAACGTGTGTTCCCACCAAAGGAATGGGAATTTCGGGGAGATGGGATCAGGGAAAGAGTTGTCTTCTTAAATCCCTGGCCTCCTGGATCCCTTGCGGCCTTAAAGAAAACTCCTTTTGGGATTACGCATATCAAGTCGCGTTAGGACGATGAGCATTCACGAGACATTTTTTTCCCGAAAGCAGACAATCGCCGCCCTTCGGCAGCAAATCCAGACCACACAATCTGGAGGTTTGTTACGGGGGCTAACCTCCTCCTCTCCATCGGCTGTCTCCACGGGATGCACGGACCTGGATGCTCTGTTTCCCGCGCAGGGAGTGAGGCTGGGAAGTCTGGTTGAGTGGCTGGAAACCGGGCCTGCCAGTGGGGCAGGAACCGTTTCGCTCTTGACGGCGCGTGAGGTTTGTCCTTCCGGACGAGCCCTGGTTTTGATTGACTCTCACGACGAACTGTTTCCCTGGGTTTTGAAACTGTGGGGGTTTGACTTATCACGGCTGGTGATTGTGCGTCCCCATTCAGAGCGGGATGCGTTGTGGGTGTGTGAGGAGTCTCTTCGCTGCGAGGGAGTGGGATTGGTCTGGGCCAATCTGGAACGGCTCACCAGTCTGAGTTACCGGCGTTTGCAACTGGCGGCCGAAGCCTCCGCGGGAGTGGGATTCCTCCTGAGGTCATCGCGATCGGTGCGGGAGCCCACTTGGGCCGATGCCCGACTCCGTGTCCATCCTCTGGGAATGGGGCGAGCGGCACCGTGTTTTCGTGTGGAGATGGCGGACAGCGGAGGACGGTCAGGGAAGATCCGGTCGGGACGTCCATGGGTGGATATGACAGTGGATCGAGTGCGAGGATTGTTGCATGGGATTTCGGAAGCCGCGAATCCTTTGTCTGTGGTTTCCTGACTGGCCCGTTCAGCGCCTCACCGCTTCCCATCCGGAATTGGCGGAGTCTGCGCTCCTGATCACCGAAACGGGACATCGGGGGGAGTTCGTGCATTCCGCGAACTCATTGGCCCGGCAACGGGGGATTCGACCGGGGATGCCGGTCTCGGAAGCACGGACGCGACTGGTTCCTGGGGACCGCGAAGTGGTGGAACCGCTACGTGCCGATCTTGATACGGCCGCCTTGCGTGAACTAGCTCCGGCGTGTGAACCATTTGGATTTTGCCCGGGACTGGAAGAAGCGGACCGACCGGAGTGTCTGCTTCTGGAGATCACGGGAGTCGACCATTTCTTTGGAGGGGAACGATCTCTCGCGGAGTGTTTGGACCGGGCCATCCTGGAACGACAATACGATGGCCGGATTGCCGTCGCTACGAGTGTGGGGGCGGCTTGGGCGGCAGCCCATTTTCTGGCACGTGCCCGTCGGCCTGTTCTCCTTTCCGGGGCGGATACGCCGCGACTGGAGTCCCTTCCTCTTTCGGCACTGCGTCTCGGCGAAAAGACCATCTCCCGGCTTTCCCGACTGGGGGTGCGGACCATTCGTCAGCTATTGACTTTGGATCGCGCGGCGTTACTGCGGCGACTGGGCCGGGAGCCCTTGTTGCGAATGGATCAGTTCACGGGAAACCGTCCCGAGCGGATTGTTCCTTGTCAGCCGGTGCCTCGATATCAGGTTGAGCGGCATCTGGAAACGGGCATCACCCATCCCGAGGCGATTGAGTCATTGTGGTCTCATTTGCTAGAGCAACTGTTGAAGCCGTTGCGTCCTCAGCGTCTGGGAACACGACGACTGGAGTGCCGTTTTCATCTGGAGGATCGCCCCTGTCGAGAAATCCATATCCGACTCAGGGAAGCGACTCACAATCTTCGGCATATCGGAGAACTGTTGGGCCTGCAGTTGGAACGGACGCCCTGGGACGCTCCTGTAACGGGAGTCTCTCTGGAAGCGTGTGAGATCGGACCGCTGGTGTTTGTCTCCCCGGAGATGTTCGAGGGGACGGGCCATCAGCAGGCGCGTCAGTTCTCATTGTTGCTGAACCGTTTGAGCAGTCGGCTAGGGGAAGAAGCGGTCCTGTTGCCGGAACTGGTGCCAAATCCCATTCCCGAGCGGTCTTTCCGCTACCGTCCGGCCTGTGAAGAGGTGGTTCCCATCACCGAGGAATCAGTTCGCCGATTTCATGGTCTGGACCGTCCCCCGGTGCTATTTTCTCCTCCCCGTCCCTTGGAAATCATTGGTGCCGTGTGTGACACCCCGGCAGTTCCCCAAGTCTTCCTCTGGCAAGGAACCCGCCTCGAAGTGGGGCGAATGTGGGGACCGGAACGGATTGAAACGGGATGGTGGCAAACCGAGTCCGTCTCCCGGGATTACTACCATCTGGAAACCTCGCTCGGCCAATGGATCTGGATTTTCCGGCGTCTTTCCGATGGCCACTGGTTCTGGCATGGAGAGTGGAGATGACAAAAGTCATTGCGAAGCCCCGACCGAAACCAGGATCCTATCGATCGGCCCTTTGATACATTGATGAAAGGGCCGATCCGGTCTTGGTTTGTTCCCCCCGAAGAGAACATCCGGGGAAGGCCGGGAACCTGGTGTCATGGCGATGGGCAACTCCTGTGGCACACCGTTGATGAACAGTCGAAAAGGTGTTCCCTCATCGACTCCGCAGACGTGATATGGGCCTTCCTACGCGGGAACCGGGCGGTTGATGCTTCTCAACCAAGTTCCGGACCGTTCTCCTTTTCTCGCGTCGAACAGCCATAGCTCAAACGGATGGCGCCTCCCCCACAGGCGGACAGTTGGCAATAGCCGGTGAGTTTCGCGTTCATTGGCAACTCTTGACTTGCCTGATCGTCCGCCGGTTGGCAGATCACCTCGATCGGTTCTTGCTCCAGCGCTTCGGTCTTGAGTCTGCCGATATCGCCCCGAGTCGCTTGACCATCGAATTGGAGAGATCAGTTTGCATTCTTGCCAGCCGGTTCAATCTGCGTGCCTTCTTCTTGACGTGTGACTCGTTTGAGGAATTCCTCTTGGTCAACAAGTTCAAGATCGTTCTCCCCGTTTTCAATAGCCCAGGCGAGCTGACCTTCCAGATCGCCCCGGGAGCCGATGATTTGTCCTCCAGGCGTCAATGAAACACTGGCTTCTTCCGTGACGGCTTGTCCCGTCCAGAGTGGGCTCGACTCTTCTAAGTCCCAGACGAGGAGTGCTTTGGCATTTCGGTTCGCCGCCAGCTTTTTCCCATCGGAACTGGCAACGACTCGCGAGGACCACCCAAGGGAAGACAGCGAACGGACAGGTGTCCCTGTTGGAAAACTGAGAATGCTCGGCTGGCCCTGTTGGAGAATCCCTAACTCACCTGCTGCTGTCAGCCAAATGCCACTTTGGAGATGTGTGGGATTGCCCGAGTGCCATTTTTGAGTCCACAGTTGTTCTCCCGTCGACGCATCGAGCGCCGTCACTTGTTCCGTGTCTTGCACGGCCAGGACTCTTCCCTTTTGATCAGGTTGGATCCCGATGACCTCCCGGTTGACTTTTTGGCTCCAGGTTTGCGTTGAAGATTGCGAGTTCCAAAGCTCAATTGTTCCATGGGCGAACCCAATCGCGAGAGTGACTCCGTCGGGCATCCAAGACAAGCTTGAAACGCGGCCGGATGGCAACCCGACGATCCAGCTTGATGTCCTGTCGTCTGCATTCCAGATCTGAATGCGGGGCGTCTCTTTTTCCGTATCGCGAGGATCGAGACCAACGAATGCAAAGGAGTCGTGTTCAGGATGCCTGGCCAGTGGCGGAAGCTGGTCAGATCGCCATTCTCCGAGAATTTCATACTTTCTTTCGCCAGTGGCAACGTCGAAATACCTGATAAAGGTCTTTCCATCGTTTGTGAGTGGCACCCCGTGTACAAGCAGCCCAGTTCCATCGTGATTCAATATGGCGGCGGTTGGTTTCTTGCGAGAATGCGTCCGTAAAATGGCGACGGGTTCTCCTGTGGCGGACCAGATTCTCGTCGTGCCATCCATATGGATGGAAGACAGTCGGGAGTTATCTCCGGACCAATTGAATGAGTCCGCCCCCATGAAGAGCGACTTTTCACAACCAAGCGTTTGGATAACATCCCCATTTGTAGAATCGCACAGATAAACTGTGCCATCACGGACGGCTGTCAACAAGCCATCTCCGGCCCAACTGACCCAGGGATGCCAGTTCCCATCAACAAGTCGAGGCAGATTTACTGTCGAGACGAGTTCGCCGCCCGGCACACGATGGATCGCGACATACTGCCTAGCATCGGCCCCATGATAATAGACGCACGCCAGTTGTAACGGGTCGTTCTGTGAAAACGTCGCGGAGCTATGGGTACCTCCTGGGACATTCTTGAGTGCGATCGGGGTCCAGTTGTCCGTTTCCCAGACTGCCGGCACATTGTTGTTAGAGACCGCGAAGAAGTAGGTCCCATCGGTATTCCACCCGAAGGACGCTCCAGGTTTCATGTTGAGATCCAGTGTTCGCACATGCTTCCCAGTGAGGTCGTAAAACTCGATGTGTGTGGGATACCTTCCTCCGCATTGAAATGCCACCTGGCTCCCATCGGGATGAAACCGGCCGGCGTGTGATGGACTGGGAAGTTGACAAAGTGACTT
>JAGQQQ010000682.1 GCA_020426125.1 Planctomycetaceae bacterium | reverse complement strand
TGTACGAGACTGGAAACTTTCGGAGGTCATTATCTGATGATTTGTCTGAAAAGGGAAGTACGAGACGAAGGCAACTGAGACAGGACAATTCCCTTTCCACTTGCGTCCACCGCCATTCCCGAAGATTGGGGGACTCTTTCTTCGCTGGGTCAACGGCAATACGATTCGTCACAACTCTCGCTCTAAGAAAGATTGCCCCATGCGTGCTATTTGTCTTCAAGAACCGAAAAAATTCGAAGCCATCGACATGGAGCCCCCGTCGGCCCCGGGGCCGGGACAGGCACTTGTCCGAACCCATCGGATGGGAATCTGCGGCACGGACCTGAGTGGCTACCTGGGCAAGATGCCATTCTTCAGGTATCCGCGGATTCCGGGTCACGAACTGGGAGTGGAAGTCCTGGAACTGGGAGACGGTGTCGACCAACTCCAGATTGGAGACCGGTGCAGCGTCGAGCCGTATATGAACTGCGGCGAGTGTTATCCCTGTCGCAAAGGATTCGGCAACTGCTGCGAAAAGCTCAACGTCATCGGAGTGATGGTCGACGGCGGACTCTGCGACCGGTTTTTGATTCGCGCCGACAAACTCCATCCTTCCAGCAAATTGAACTTCGAGCAACTCGCCCTGGTCGAAACGCTTGCAATTGGCTGCCATGCCTGTGATCGCGGCGCCCCACAAGCTGGGGACCAAGTCCTCATCATCGGAGCCGGTCCCATTGGCTTGGCAACACTCGAATTTACCCGATTGACGGGGGCGACGATCACCGTCATGGACATGAACCCCGACCGGCTCGAATTCTGCCGCCAGCAATACGGCGTTCCCCACACCGTTCGGTTTCAGGGAGATGGCTCCGAGATGGACCAGATTCGCGAAATCACAGGCGGCGACCGATACGCCGTCGTCACTGACGCGACAGGCAATCATCATTCGATGTCGAACGCGCTGAACTACGTCGCCCACACGGGCAAGCTGGTCTACGTTGGAATCACCACCGGCGAAGTGAGTTTTCCTCACCCCCTGCTGCATCGTCCGGAAATGTCGATTCTTGGCTCCCGAAATGCCATGCCCAGCGACTTCCGCAGAATTATCAATCTGATCGAAGACGGGACAATTGATACCGATCCCTGGATCACCCATCACCTTCCGTTTGAGAATGTCGTCAACGATTTTGAAATTTTTACAAAACCGGAGACCGGGGCAATCAAAGCCATCATCGTGTTAACATAGTAAGAATGCGAAACCGGGGTCGCGAGAACGGGATGTCATCCCCCACAGTTTTTCAAGTCAAAACCTGCAACATCCTCAAGCGTCCCATATTGCTTCTTGACCCATTTTTGACTTCCTGGGTATTGTTCCCGGCTGTGTGCCATGATGGCCAACCGACGCCAGCCCGGGAGCAAGGATGCTCTTCAACAGTTTCAGTTTCTGGCTGTTCTATCTCACCGTGTTTCTGCTGTATTTCCAGCTGAAACGCCGCGGGCAAAATGTGCTATTGCTGATTGCCAGTTATTTTTTCTACGGCTGCTGGGATTGGCGGTTTCTGAGCCTGATCGCAGTTTCCACGGTCATCGACTATACCATTGGCCTGAATCTGTCACGATCGGAGAATCCGACACGAAGAAAATGGCTGTTGGCCACCTCGATTGTCGCCAATCTCGGGATTCTCGGATTCTTCAAATACTACGGATTCTTTGCGACCGAGTTGGACCGCCTGTTTACTGTGGTCGGCGTTCCCGCGATGCTGCCCACGCTCTCGATCATTCTGCCTGTCGGGATCTCGTTCTACACATTTCAGACGATGAGTTACACCATCGACGTCTATCGAGGGGACTGCAAGGCGACAAACGACCTCCTCGACTTCGCCGTCTATGTCTCCTTTTTTCCCCAACTGGTGGCCGGTCCCATCGAACGAGCCAACCGCTTTCTTCCACAGGTCCAGAATGTCCGCCACCCGACATCCGAGCAGTTTAAGCAAGGTCTCTTTCTGATCCTGATCGGTTTATTTCGGAAGGTCGTCATTGCGGACAACATGGCACCGATTGTTAACACAATCTTCGCCACACCAACCGCGGAACTCTCCGGGGCGGAAATCTTACTCGGGATTTATGCGTTTGCCTTTCAAATCTATGGGGATTTCTCAGGATATTCGGCCATTGCCAGGGGAGTCGCGAGTTGGCTCGGCTTCGATCTGATGACCAACTTTCAAATGCCCTACTTTGCAATCTCTCCGAGTGACTTTTGGAGACGCTGGCATATCAGTCTTTCGCAGTGGCTTCGAGACTATCTTTACATTCCCCTTGGCGGCAATCGCGGCCAGTCCTGGTACGTGTATCGCAACCTGATGCTGACAATGGTCATCGGCGGATTTTGGCATGGAGCGGCATGGACCTTTATTGTCTGGGGATTCTTTCACGGAGCGATCCTGTGCGCCTACCGGCCTTTTGAATCCAAAGAAACGTTCCGGCGACTCTCGGAAAGCCCCCTCTCCTGGGAGCGACTGTTCCGGATGGTCGTGATGTTCCACCTGGTCTGTGTCAGTTGGCTGTTGTTTCGGGCCGAGTCCATGACGCAAGTCTGGGAGATGACAGCCCGCATGGCGACGGACTTGACCGTCACTCCTTTCGCCGTTTCCATCTTCGCATTAATGGCCTTCTTCGTCATGCCTTTGCTGCTCTTTGAAAGTTGGTTGGAATGGCGGAACGATCTGATGCGGCTCGTCGAATCTCATTGGCTGATGCGAGGCCTCGTTTACTTGTACATCGTTTACATGATGATCTTTTTCCCTCCTCCCATCCCCAGCGAATTTATCTACTTCCAATTCTAGAACATGACGGTATCGGCTCAGAATCCCATCTCAACATTTTTTAGTTAGCTTTGTACATGAAAGACTTCATCGGCAGTGAATTCAAAGTAATCGCCGTGGTCATCGTTGGACTGCTCATTGGAGAACTCGTCATTTCTCGAATGGAAAGCAGGTTGTCAATTGACTTGCACCATCTCAAGTCACTGGAAGCTCTTGCCACCAATGCTGTGGGTTCCCAGGCAGACCAGACGGAACTGACGTTTCTCTTCCTTGGAAATTCCATGACGCGATATGGGATAAACGCCGATGTCTTTCGCGAGATCGCCGGCACCAACGCCCATGTCCCTCTCAATATCACGAAAATTAATCCCGATGCCACGAAGATTGCGGACTGGTACTATCTGTATAGCAATTATTTCCACGAAAAGGGACGACGACCTGATGTTCTCGTCATCGGTTTCCAAGGCGATCAACTAGCCGACCAACCAACGCAACATCTTAACCGCCTCGCCAGATTTTATGATTGTGATCTGAACGATTGGCCAGACCTTCAGCGTTGGGATCTACGCGGAGTCGAGCAATCCTGCTCGTTTCTTGTTTCCCGAATTTCCAGTCTGCATGGAAATCGCGACCGATTTGACCGTCGAGTTCTCGATCTGGTCGTCCCTCATTATCGCGAATCAGTCAAACGCATTAATCAATCCCAGTTGGCTACCAGATCGAACTCATCGAATGCTGAGCCGACTCATGTGACGTACTCACGACTTCGGCGGTTTCTGGACATGGTCCATTCTGATGGAACGCGTCTCATTTTTGTCGCTATGCCAGTGGCTCAAAAGTACGACATCGACGAATCGGCGCGCGCTTTGATCGCGCAGTATGGTTTTCCACTCGTCGATTGCCGCCATGTGCCGAATCTGAACGGCGACATGATTCCGGACGGAATTCATCTCAACGAAGAGGGGGCCGTGCGCTACACGTCTCACCTGGCACAATCGTTTCCCTGGCGGGAACTGGTTC